>CANCDA010000119.1 GCA_947374705.1 Comamonadaceae bacterium
CCAAGGCCCCCAAATCACGTGCACCGAGCAGGAGCTCACGGTCAACCCACGCGTCGCTCAGCTCAATCTTGCGCAGCCCCAAGGCCTGAACCAACGGCTGTGCGGCCCCCCCAGGCAGCACGGCAATACCTAGACCTGCGGCCACCATCTGGCACATGGCGTCGAAACTGCGCACATGGATGCGGATGCGCAAGGGCTTGCCGATCTGCCCGCTCTCAATCGCCAGCCGTTGCGCCAGCGAGGTCGATTGCGTCAGGCTCACGAAGTCGTAGTCCACCGCTTCGGCAAAAGCCAGTTTCTTGCGCTTGGCCAGTGGATGCTTGGGCGGCACGACCAGCACCAGCCGATCACGCCGATAAGGCAAGGTGTGCAAACCCAACGCGGGCGTGCGGTCGGCAAAGATGCCCACATCGGCACGACCGTCGAGGATGGCCAGCACCACCTCATGGCTGTCGGCCTCGTGGAGTTCAATGCGAATGCCCGGCTGCTGGCGCGCAAAATCAGCCAGATCACTCGGTAAAAATTGCGTGATGGCCGAGGTGTTGGCCCACAAGCGCACAACACCCATCAAGCCCTTGGCATGGTCGGACAAGTCAGCACTCATCTGATCCACATCGCCCAGAATCCGCTGCACATGACGGTGCAAGGCTTCACCCGCCAAAGTCAGCTTGACGCCGCGTGAGTGGCGCTCCAGCAAGGGCACGCCAAACGCGACTTCCAGATCGGCAATGCGCTTGCTCGCCGCGCCCACGGCCAACAGAGCCAGCTCGGCCCCCTGGCTGATGCTGCCCGTGCGGGCCACCCGATTGAACAAGGAGAGCGAGACGAGATCGATCCGGTGCAGGTTCATGGGTCAACAATGGCGCTTAGACATTGAACTTATTCAGCGAAGACACCGACCTCACAAGGGCTGAATATCCGCCTGTTTCACGATCTTCTGGTAGATGCCAATCTGCTCGCGCACGAAGCGGGCGAACTCTTCGGGTTTCATGGGCGACGGGGCGATGCCGAGTTTGGCGAACTGCTCGCGCACCTCGGGTTTTTGCAGGATGGCATCGACTTGCGCATTGAGCTTGTTCACTACTGAACCTGGCGTGCCCGTTGGGGCCCACATGCCGAACCACAGGGTGATGTCAAAACCGGGCAATCCTTGCTCGGCCAGGGGCGGCACTTCGGGCATCACGTCGGCGCGTTGGCGGGTGGACACGCCCAGCGCTGCGAGCTTGCCTTCTTTCATTTGCCCGACCACCGTGTTGATGGGGGCCATGTAGAAAGCAGTTCGCCCGGCCATGGAATCTTGAATCGCCTCGGGTGAGCCTTTGTAGGGGATGTGCAGCATCTTGATGCCCGCGACCTGGGCAAAGTACTCTGCCGCCAAGTGGGTGGAGCTGCCCACGCCTGCGGAGGCGAAAGGGATGCTGCCAGGCTTGGCTTTGGCCGCGTCGATCAGTGACTTGACTGATGCGTACTCGCCGCCCTTGGCGGTGACCATCACATAAGGCGTGATGCCCAGGATGCTCACGTCCACCAGGTCTTTGAGCGGGTCATAGGGCAGGGTTTTGTAGATGGCCGAATTGGCCGCGTGCGAGGCGGACTGCACCAGCAGGGTGTAGCCATCGGCCTCGGCCTTGACCACGGCTTGCGTGCCGATTTGCCCGCCCGCGCCGGGGCGGTTTTCCACAATCACGGGTTGCTTCCAGACCTCACTCAGGTGGCGGGCAATGATGCGCCCCGCAATGTCTGCGCCTGAGCCTGCGGTGAGGGGCACGATGAGGCGAATGGGTTTGCTGGGGTAGTCTTGCGCGGCAGTCCAGGTGGCGGTTAAGGCCAGGGCCATCAATGTGGCGCGTTGGATGAAAGTTTTCATGGTGTTGTCTCCTGTTTTAAATCTAGCTATCTGGCGGTGCGCAAAGATCGTTTTTCGACGAATTATCAATGGGGTGAAGCAAGGCTGCTTGCCCTAGCTGGCCAGCACCATCACTGCATCTGCCGCGCGCGCGCCCTGCCCTTGCGGCAGCACAAAGAGCGGGTTGATTTCAGCCGTTACCAGTCGCTCGCCCAATGCTTCGACCATGTTGGAGAAGGCCACAACGGCATCCAGCAAGGCATCGACATCGGCCAAGGGGCGGCCACGGTAGCCGTTCAGCAGCGGCCAGGTTTTGAGGCTCTCCAACATGTCGCGTGCACCGGCTCGGTCAACGGGGCACAGCCGAAGTGCGGTGTCTTCCAGCAGCTCAGCCGCCGTGCCGCCCATGCCCAGCAAAATAGCGCTGCCCACGGGGTCGCGGTGCATGCCCAGGATCATCTCGACGCCGCCAGTGACCATGTCTTGCAGCAAAAATTGATCGCACACCACGCCCGCATGGCGTTGCACGTCGGCACGCATTTGATCCAGGCGTGCGCCCACCTGAGCTTGCGTGAGGTTCACCGCCACACCGCCCACATCGCTTTTATGCGTGAGGCTGTTGGACAAGATTTTGAGAACGAATTTCTGTGAACCGCTCAACCCCACAGATTGCGCCATGGCTTGCGCCGCCTGCGCCGCCTCGCCGCTGTTCGCCACCACCGTCTCGCGGGTGGCGGGCACACCAAACTGGGCAAAAATTTGTTTGGCCTCAAACTCGTTCAACGCGCCATTGAGTTGGCTGGGGATGACGATGAGCGGCGCAGCCTCTGCACTTGGGCTTGCGGACTCTTGGTGTTGGCCTTGGTGTTGGCCTTGGTGTTGACGTTGGTGCTGGTATTGCGCTTGTTGCTGCATGCCCAAGAGGGCCTGCGCGCAGCTCTCAGGCGCAGTGAAAGCAGGCACGCCCAGCGAGGACAGCACAGCCGCCGCTTCGGGCGAGTGCGGGCTGACATAGGCCAGCACGGGCTTGTGGGCAAAGTCTGGCGCGTCTGTCAAAGCACCGGCAATCGCGTCGGCCATGAGACTGGGCTGGGCCACACCGGATGAACCCACGATGACGATGAGTGCGTCATAACTCGCGCTGGCCAGCAGCGCCGCCACCGCGCCGCGCAGCACCGCTGGCTGCAAGCCCGCCAGGGTCACGTCAATCGGGTTTTTATCAAACACAGCGTGGTCACCGGTTTGCGTGGCGCGCAGTTTGAGCGCGGTGGCCGCATCCGGCGCGGGGGCCTCAAAGCCTGCCAGACCCAGACTGTCAGACACCAGCGTGCCCGCGCCACCGGTGGAGGTGAGTATCGCCACGCGCTTGCCGTTCAGCTTTTTACCGGTGCACAGCGCGAGCGGTATGTCCAGCAAGTCACTGAAGACTTGCGCCCGGATCACGCCACAACGGGCAAAGAGTGCGTCATACATGCGGTCAGAGCCCGCCATGGCCCCGGTGTGCGAGACAGCAGCTTGCGCACCCGCTTCTGAGCGACCAATTTTGAACGCGACGATGGGTTTGCCCAAACCGCCATTGGCTTGGCGCGCCTTGTGGCAGGCGGCTTTGAAGCGGGCCACGTTGCGCACGGTTTCGATGTAGAGCACGATAACCTCGGTGGCGGGGTCATCGGCCAGGTAGTCCACGCAGTCGGCCAGATCAATGTCCACCTCATTGCTGGTCGAAATCAATTTGGCCAGCCCCACGCCCCGCGCCGACGCACGCGACAAGAGCGAGCCCAAAATGCCGCCGCTTTGCGAGACCACGCTGATGCTGCCGTGGCTCAAGGTTTGCATGTCCAGCGCGCCGCTGGGCGAGAGCACGATGCTGTCCGTCAAATTGACCAGCCCAATGGTGTTGGGCCCAAGCAAGCGCATGGGCGGCAAGCCACTCAAGCCACTCAATCCACCATCAACGCGGCTTGCCGCCGCCAGCAGTGCCGTTTGCCGCGCAGCGCCCGCCTCGCCCGTTTCCGCATAACCGCTGGCCAACACGATGCAGGCCTTGACCCCTAGGGCCGCGAGTTCGCGCACCGCGCCTTCAGCGCGATCGGCCCCCAAGAGCAGCATGGCCACATCAGGGACTTCGGGTAGCGCAGCAATGCTGGGGTAACAGGTGAGTCCCTTGATTTCGCTCACGCGCGGATTGACCGGGTAAATCGCACCCGCAAAGCCGTGCTGTTGCAAATACGCAATCGGGCGACCCGAGGTTTTACTCGCGTCGGCAGACGCACCAATCACCGCCACTGAGCGCGGCTTGAACAACACGTCCATCACACTGGAGTCCTTCATGGGGGTACGACTTTCTTTTGATTTTTGAGTTACGACGGGATCGGGTTTGAATCACGCTTGAGCGCCCGCTTTTTATTCCGCTTGCCAATAGTGGGGCAGTAGCGCCACCGGCACATCCGCCTCGCCCATGATGGCCGTGGAGAGTGCCTCAGCATGAGCCCGCCCAATACGGGGCGTGGCGAGTTCAAAGAACTTGTCCAACAATTCCTCGTCGGTGAGGGGGTCGTCCGGGTCGCCGTGGCGCGTGTCTTGATGGCGCGCAAAAATCTCGCCACTCAGCAATTCAATCTCAATCTGCGCGCTGCGTTTTTTCGGGAAGTGCTGTGTGCAAGCGGGCGCTTCATGCACGGTGATTTTGTCTTCCAGCGCGCGAATCTGCGGGTTGGCCAGTGCGTCGGGCATGAAGGCCTGCTCTCTGACGCGGCCCAACACCAGACGCGCCGCCACGGTGTAAGTCAAACTGAATTTGGCTTCAAACGCGCTTTGCGGTCGGCGATACGCGCACACCTCCACGCCTGCCCTGTAGGCCCCAATGCGAATGGCTTTGATGCTGTCGGGCGCAATGCGGTGCTGCGCTTGCAAGGCTGCCGCACCGTCAATGGCGGGAAAGGTGTGGCCGCAGCAACCGTGGTTCTTGAACGTCATGCGGGTGATGTTGAAGTCTGTGCCCAGGCCATCCAGCGCCTCGCCCCAGCGCGCGCCCGCACTCATGGCAGCACCAAAACCGACCTCGCCTTCCAGCAGATCGGGCGTGCCCGTCATGCCCGCCGCCGCCGCCAGCGCAGCGCTTAAGCCCACTTCAGCGGCGTGCCCGCCGTGCATGGGCTTGGTCATGGCGTCTGAGCGAAAGGCTTGCTGCAAGCCGCTGGCAAACGTGCCCGCAGTCGCCATGGCGTGGCAAGCCGCTTCTGCACTCAGTTGCAATAGCGCCGCGCACGCCGCCGCCGCGCCAAACACGCCCGCCGTGCCCGTGGTGTGGAAGTACTTGTAGTGGCTGGGTTGCACGGCAGCGCCAATGCGGGTGGAGACCTCGTAACCCGCAGTGATGGCTTTGAGCAGCGCGTCGCGCCCCAGCCCACGCGCTTGCGCCAATGCAAACGCGGGAGAGATGGTGGGGCTGGCGGGGTGATAAGCGCCGTCGCGGTAGATGTCGTCGTACTCTGCCAGGTGCGAGAGCGTGCCGTTGATAAAGGCTGCTGCCCGAAGTTGGGCTTTAGCGCTTGTACCTGCAATGCTGCAAGGCGCGTGTCCCACCAGTGGATCAACCAGTTCATCCAAGTAAGCCTTGCGCAGCAAGTCAGCGGTTGGCAAATTGCCGCCAGCCATCAGTGCACCCGTCCAATCGAGCAGGGCGCGTTTGGCGTGGTGCTGGACATCAGCGCTCTGCGCTTGTTGTGCAGCATTGGCAATGTAGGCGCCGTAACTTTGTAGAAGCGTGCTCATTCGGCCCTCGCCCCTGAGGCTTTGACAATCGGGGCCCAGGTATCAAACTCGCTACGCACAAAGGCCGAGAACTCTTCCACACTCATCGGTATCGGCTCGGCCCCTTGCGCGACCAGTCGGGCGTTGACCTCCGGGCTTTGCAAAACCTCATTCACCGCTTTGTTGAGTTTTTGCACGATGGCCATGGGTGTGCCTTTGGGTGCAAAAAACCCGAACCATGAGCCCGTGGCCATATCGACACCCAACTCTTTGAGCGTCGGCGTGTCAGGCAAGGCCCGCGAGCGGATTTTGGTGGAAATGGCCAAGGGCTTGAGTTGCCCGCCCTTGATCAGTTGCGTGACTGAGGGCACGGTGGCAAACATGTATTGCAAACGTCCGGCCACCAGGTCACGCGTGGCTTCCGCGCCTTTGTAGGGGATGTGCAACGCATTCAAGCCGGTGCGTGCGCTGTACAAATAGCCCGTCATGTGGGCAGCTGTGCCGATGCCGGTTGAGCCGTAGCTGACTTTGTCGGGGTTGGCTTTGGCGAATTTGCTGAGGTCGGCGATTGAATGGATCACGGGTGCACTCGCAATGGTGGGCACAACCAAGACCGTGGGCACTTCAGCAATCAGGGCGACGGCTTGCAGTTCTTTTTGCGGGTTAACGGCCAGCTTGGCGAACAGCGACGGGTTGATCGCAATGGGCCCGAATGAGTTGACGAGGATGGTGTAGCCATCGGGCGCGGCACGGCCTACAAACTCCGTGCCCAAATTGCCTGCGGCGCCCGGTTTGTTTTCCACCACCACCGTGGCATTCCACTTGGTCGTCAACTGCGCTGCCACTTCGCGGGCCAAGATGTCTGTGGTGCCGCCTGCGGTGAAGGAGACGATGAATCGGATGGGTTTTTCGGGGTATTTATCAGCGGATTTGTCGGCGGATGATGCTGCGCTTTGCGCGTGCGTACTGTGGGCTGCAAACCCCAGCAGCACCAGGGCGCTCAAGCGGCGAATGGCGTTGATTCGTTTCATGGCATTGCACTCTTTGTTCAGTCTCTTTGGTTAAATTTGGTCGCAAGCACTTCTTCGGCAATGCGGTTTTTGAGCACCTCCAGAGACCCCCCGGCGATCATCCAACCCCGGGTTCGGCGCAGGCAATACTCCACCAGCTCCAATTGACTGTAGCCACTGGCCCCCATGACCTGCAGCGCCTCATTGGCCACCTCAAAACCGGCGGTGTTGCACATGTATTTGGCGATGGCCGTCTCATAGGCTGAGGGCAAGCCCGTGGCGGCTTGATCGGCGTTGCTGGCGGCGCGGTAGAGGAGCAACTGTGCGGCATCCAGCTTGACCGCCATCTCGGCGAACTTCCACTGGATACCTTGAAAATCTGCGATGCGCTTGCCAAATTGCTTGCGCTCCAGCGCATAGGTTTTGGCGCGGTTAAAGGCGTAGCGACCCAGTGCCAAGGCGCGCGACGAGTTGCCCAAGCGCTCCACGTTAAACCCTGCGATTTGTTTTTTGAACCCGCCTTCGCCCAGCAAGAGGTTTTCATCCGGCACAAAGCAATCGTCAAAGTAGAGTTGCGACCACTCCTCCCCGCTCATGAAGCTGGATGGCGGGCCAATGGTCAAGCCGGGTGCGTCGCGGTCCACCACCACCGAGCCAATCGCTTGCAGACCCTTGGTGGCCTCACCTTGGCCAAAGCGCACGTACACCAAAAATGCAGTGGCTGTGGGGCTGTGGGTTGAGAACACCTTGGTGCCGTTGATGCGGTAGCCACCCGGCACGCGGGTGGCGGTGGTGACCAGCTCCGTCACCGCCGATCCTGCGCCCGGCTCACTCATGCCCAGCCCAATCAAGGTGCGGCCTGCCAGCAAGTCATGCAGGTATTTTTCTTTCAATCGGGGGCTGGCGAATTGGGCAAACGTGCGGATCGGCCCGAAGTTGCCCGCTTGCACCACATCGGCGCTTTTAGGGCAGTGCTGGGCGATGGTTTGGATCGCAATCACGGCGTCCATCAGCGTGCCGCCTTGCCCGCCTTCGGCCTCGGGCATGGTGATGCCGAGCAAGCCGTTGTCAGCCATGAGTTGGGCCACATCCCAGGGGTAGT
>CANCDA010000120.1 GCA_947374705.1 Comamonadaceae bacterium
GACTGGAAAGACAGGCTGCTGCATGACCCTACCCAACTCATGGCGGCCTACATCGCCCGTGCCCAAGGCCAGGATCAATGGAGCGGCGCGGCAGACGAGCGCCGTCGATAAAAGCCGACCCTAAAAACGCCGATGAAAATCACCTTCAAACTCTTTGCCTCCCTCACCGACTACCTGCCGGCCCAAGGGCGCGACGGCAATGTGGCCGAAATCGAAGTCGAGCCCAGCGCCAGCGTCAGCCAGATCATCGAGTCCTTCGGTTTGCCCGCCAAACAGGTGCATCTGGTGCTGGTGAATGGCCGCTACATCGACCCCATGCAGCGCCAAACACAAACGTTGGCCGAGGGCGACGCGCTGGCCATCTGGCCGCCGATTGCGGGCGGCTGAAGCCACGCACCCATGCAGTCTTTTTACGCAGAGTGTTTTGAGCGCGACATGGGCTGCACCCCGGCGCAGTGGCTGGGTTGGTTGCCGCAGGCGATTGGCGCAAACGCGTATGAACTGTCGGGCTCAGCCGTCACGGTTCAGTTTGACGCGGGCCAATTGAAGATCAGCTGGCAAGAGGCGCCTGAGCGCCAGATCGCCTTGGCCCGCATTCCCCGGCTGCTGGTGAGCTTCACCTTTAGCCAAGGGGACGCGGCCCAGCGCTACGCTTTCATGAAGCGCTTTGATTTGTACATGCACCGTGGTGGTGGGTGAGTAACATTCACAATTGCCTTGTCAATGCCCTGACCGTCCACCAGTGCGTGGCGCCCACGCCATGACATACTGACGCCCCAAGCTCAAATGAAAGTCCTGAACATGACCAAGCGCCTCCTCGCCGCCGCCGCCGCGCTCTTGCTTAAACGAACCTTGCTGGCGGCCATGTGGCTGAACTGGTCGCCAAAGGTGAAGCAGAAATCGCGGTGCAAATGATCAGCGAATTGCGTGGTGTGCCGGGTGCTGACTATGTTGGCCCGTTACCCGGCAACCTGCAAATGTTCACCGTGTTCTCGGCGGGATTATTCCCCGGCGCGAAACAGACCGAAGCCGCGCAGGCTTTGATCCGTTTTCTCACCACGCCGGATGCGGCGCGGGTGTACCAGAGCAACGGCATGAACCAATGGAGCGACATTGTTCGCGCCAAAAACCTCAAACCAGAATAAGCCTGCCATGACTTCCACTTCATCTCAATCTACCCCATCCACCACCCCTCACTTCGGCCTGATCGGCCTGGGAAAGATGGGTGCCAACATGGTGCGCCGTTTGGCCAAGCAGGGCATTCACGTAGCCGTATTCGACCAAGACGCTGAGGTGACCAGTGCCTTGGCCGCTGAGGTCAATGCTGTGGCATGCACGTCGTTGCCCCACATGGTCAGCCAGCTTGCAGCACCGCGCGTGCTGTGGGTGATGTTGCCCTCGGGCGAGGTCACCGAATCCACGCTGGGTCAGTTGCAAGACTTAGCTGCTCCCGGTGACACCTTGGTGGATGGTGCTAACAGCAACTACAAAGATTCGGTGCGCCGTGCCACGCAGGCCGAGGAGCGGGGCTTTCACTACATGGACGCAGGCGTCTCAGGGGGTGTGCATGGCTTGGCGAATGGCTACTGCTTGATGGTGGGCGGCAGCCCAGAGGCGCTGCAAGCGGTTCAGCCGTATCTTGAAGTCTTGGCCCCTGCGGCCAATACCGGCTGGCTGCACGCAGGCCCAGCGGGGGCAGGGCACTTCACCAAGATGATTCATAACGGCATTGAGTACGGCATGATGGCCGCCTTGGCCGAGGGGCTGTCGCTTCTCAAAGCGAAAAAAGACTTCGACATTGACTTGGCCGACGTGACCGAGTTGTGGCGTCACGGCTCAGTTGTGCGATCATGGCTCTTGGATTTGACGGCGCAAACCCTGAAAGCCGACCAGTCCTTAGACCACATCAAAGCCCACGTGCCCGATTCAGGCGAAGGCCGATGGACGGCCAACGAGAGCATTGAGCTGGGCGTGCCCACACCGGTGATGACCTTGGCGCTGATGTCCCGCTTTGCGAGTCAAGGGGCTGATGATTACGCGAGTAAATTGTTGGCAAAAATGCGCCAAGGTTTTGGGGGGCATGCGGTGGGGACGGTCTAGTCCACTCGGTGCTGTGAGTGATCTCGGCTTAGTGACGAAAGCTTTTTTGATGCAACCTGTTTTTATTGCCAATTCAGTGAATGCGGTCTCGCGACAACGTTACGAGATGCTTTTGCACGCGGGTACGGTGTGCGTTGCCTGGCTCATTTTTGTGTTGTATGCGATGTTGCTGACGGGTTGTAGCGGACTGGGCGGCGATGGCTCAGGCAGCAGTTATGCCGCCAATGGGCCACTTCCAGATGTGGCGCCGATCCGGGCTGCGCCCAGCGTGCCACTCAAACGGCGAGTCAGGCCCGAGGGTGTTAGCCCGCAGACCCAGAGCACGGCCGATGTCAACGTATGGCTTTATGTCTCTTTGGCATCTCAAACTCACTTGATGAAACTGGGTGCAGATCCGACCACTGGTACGCGGATATGGGAACAGTATTTGCGCAGCAATCAATTGCCTTTTGCGCGCGTGACGGGTCCAGATGACCTGACACGCATCAGTGCGCCCGGTCTGTTGATTTTGGCCTCAGCCGTGGTGTTGAGCGATGCTGAAAAGCAGGCCGTGCTGGAGTGGCGCAATCGGGGTGGGTCTGTGTTGTCAACATGGTTAACGGCAACGCATTCCCCTTCTGGCGAATCCGTGAATTTTGATTTCATGCGCGATGTTTTGGATGTCACGGTGGTGGGCAACACGCAAGACGAGGCGGACGATACTTTCATGATCATGCACGGTGACAAACCCGTGTCCCATAGCCTGCAGGCAGGCACGCGTGTGTGGTTACCGCGTGTTCCAAGCCAATTGCCGTTGCGCTTGGTCGGCCAACACGAGGCGGCGCAAATCATGAACTGGGCACGGAGTTTTTCAATGAAAACGCCTGCTGGCCTGATCAGCTACAACGAGCGGCAAATGCCCTCGGGTCGCCCTTCGCGCACAGTGACTTTGGGCTACCCTGAGCAAAGCTGGCAAAGCGCTAATCCCGATCAGCTCAAGGCGATCACGGGGGAGGTTTTTGCGTGGCTGCGAAGACAGCCGCGTGCTTACCTGAGCGCTTGGCCTTTCCCCTACCAGAGCGTCTCATTGCTGGCTTTGCAAGCGGCAGAGCAACTGGGAGACAGCGACGTGGCAATCGCGAAAACACTCTCCGACATGGGGGGGCGATCCACTTTCTATGTGAACAGTAGCCTTGTGGAGAAGGACGCACCCCTCATCAAAAAAGTGCAAGGCTTGGGTCACGAAATTGCTTATTTCGGTGACAGTTTTGAGGGCTTCAAGGGGCAGTCTAAAACCAAGCAGACCCAGCGCATGAATACGATGCAAAAGCAGTTTGCCGCTGCGGGCATTGCGGTACCCATGCCTGCAAGTTTTGCTACGCCGATGGAAGCGTATGACGACACCACCCAAGGGCTGCTTCAAGCTCTTAAATTTGACAATTACCTCGCCTTTATTGAAGTCTCTGAAAGCAGTCTGCCTTTTTTGGTGAACAGAGCAGATGCCACGACAGAGGCAACTGTGGTGCTGCCCCGCACCGTTGTAGGCCCCGAGGATGCGCTTGACGACGACCCCGATACGGGGTTGGACAACTTTTTGGCTGGACTGGAGCTGTCGGCTCGTATGGGGGCCATGTCGGTGGTGCGCATTCCCTCGCAATCTTTGCTTTTGCCTGAGCAGCGTCAACGCATTTGGGAAAAAATGAGCGCCATGCGCGAGAAGGTGTGGATGGCGTCGGCCAAACAAATCGCCCAGTGGTGGCGTAACCGGGATCGAGTGCGCGTCAACCTTGAGCCGCATCCTCAAGGGTATGTGGTGAGTGCCACGGTCGCACGTGCGGTGGAGGTGCAAGAGCCACTCAGCATCCTGGTTAACCTGCCCCACCCCAATAGCCGTGTTCTGCTACAGGCTTTGAAACCGGGCGATAAATTACCCGAACTCAGAATGGTTGATCCATGGCGTGCCGCCATTACCTTGCGTGCGCCGGCTGCGGGTCACTACGCGTGGTTGTTGAAGTTTGAGGAGTCCGCAGCCCATGAAAAACGCTAGTGCATTCTTGAGTTCGCTGTGGATCAAGTGCACGGCCCATTGCGTAGGACGTTTGCTTGCTGCTTTGCTCGTCTCCATGTCCCTGGGGGCAAGCTACGCTTGCGCCGCAGAGCCTGAAGGCGGCTTGCTGTACGTGTACCGAAGCGAGACGACAGTTCGGTATTTCAAATCGCAAAAACAGTCGTACGAGCAGATCATCCGGCGCTGGACTCCTTATTTGAAAAAATATGGGGAATACGCCAAGAACTTGAACCGCAATGAGCTGTTAACTGTCGTTCCCCCAGGTGTTTTGATTTTGCCAAGCGCCGTGGCATTGGATGAGCAAGAGCGCGCTGCCATTTCGCGCTTTGTCGCTTTGGGGGGGAGTGTGCTGGGCAGTGGTTTGGTGGGCACGCGTGATGGGCAAGGTAGCTTTGTGGGGCTGGATTTTTTACATCAAACCTTCAACGTGCGCAGCCACGGTTACTTCCCACGCAGTGACAACACGTTTTTTATGCCTTTTGGTGATGGCCCTGTGACTTGGCCGATCCCTGCCGGTCGGCGCATGTCCATTGTGACTGGCCAAGACAGTGTGCTGCGTATCAGCGCCGAACACGAATCAGCCGTGGTGATGGATTGGGCTCGAAGCATGCCGACTGAGCCGCATGGGGTGATGGCGTTTGACGAAAAAGGTAAAAGCCGCGTGGCTTATTTTTCTCCGCCAGACAACGCCTGGCCTAACAGCAAAGACGCCACCTTGCTATTGGACGCCACACTGGCCTGGCTGCGTCGCGAACCGCAGGCGTATAAGGCGGCCTGGCCTCAAGGCTACGTGGCTTCGCACCTATTTGAGATGGACACGGAGGAGAGGTTTGACTCAGCCCCCAACTTTGCCAAACACTTGGAGAGTGAAGGCTTCAAAGGCACTTTTTATAGTTTGACGACTGAAGCGGTTCGGGTTCCCGAAGTGGTGCGAGATTTGATCAAACGTGGTCACGAAATTGCTTACCACGCTGACGTGCATTTTGGCTTTAAGGGCGACTCCGTGGGTGAACAAGAGCTGCGTATTCTTTTCATGAAGCAGCAAATGCAGGGCATCTTGGGTGAGCGTACCAAAGAGGCCACAGGTTTTCGCGCGCCCACCGAGTCCTATGACGCACGTACCGAAATTTTGCTGCGCAAACACGGCCTGCTGCACCATGCGGCCGATATCAGTGCCAACGATGATCGGTTGCCGTTTTTCTCGATCTCAGAGCCGGGTGTACCGCCCGACCAAGCGCTGGTGGTGTTACCGCGTACGCAATTGGACGATGTCGCTTTCACCGCCATGAAGTTCACGCCCGCTCAAGTCAACACCCTCTTGAATTACGACTTGGACTTGACGATGCGCAGTGGTGCGTTTGGGCTTTTGTCCGTGCACTCGCAAAACTATGTGGAGGGCGGTTTGATGCTGCGCTCCATGGGCGAGTACATCCGCAAAGTGGCCAGCTACCGTGACCGCTTGTGGGTGGCACGCGGCGATGAAATCACCCGTTGGTGGCGTCAGCGTGCAGCGGTGCAGGTTGATCAACAGTGGCAAGACGGCGGTTTGCAGGTGTCAGTCAAAAACACCAACCCAGGGCCCGTGGCTGGCCTCACGGTGTTTGTGACTTTGCCCGGTAAAAATGCACCTGTGCGTGTGGACGCAACACCCAAGACCACGGCGGTGCGCATCAAAACCATCGATGCATTCCGGGCCGCGCTGGTGTTTGACAGTCTGCCACCGGGTGGGACGCAGCTGCGCGTGCGATTTCGCTGAGTCAGTAGATTGCTTAGGGGATTGCCCCATTCCCTAGTTAGAGAACGACGGGTATGCTGGTTTGAATTTTTTTTTCAAAGGCAAGCCCAATGAACTTCAAGCCCCTTAAAGCTGCACTCACACTCTGCGTCACCGCCTTGTTAAGCAGCGCTGCTTTTTCCCAGTCTGCCGCGTGGCCGCAAAAAGCCATCAGAATCATCATCCCCGCAGCGGCCGGCTCTGCGCCTGACATCATGACGCGCATGGTGGCGCTGGAGCTGCAAAAACGCCTGGGGCAAGCCGTGGTGGCCGAGAACAAGCCCGGTGCGGGTGGGGCGCTGGGCTCGGACATCGTGGCCAAGGCCGCGCCCGATGGTTACACCCTGGTCATGGGCAACATCGGCTCGCACGCCATGAACGTGGGCGTGTACCCCAAGCTGCCCTACAACCCGATCAAAGATTTTGAAGCCATTGCCATGGTGGCCATCACACCCAGTGTGATGACTATTTCTAGCGATTCGCCCATCAAAACCTTGAAAGAGTTCATTGACTACGCGCGCCAAGAGGGTAAAAACGGTGAACTCATCACCTTCTCATCCGGCGGCAACGGCAGCTCGTCGCATTTGGCGGGCGAGTACATGAATTTGCTCACCGGCATGAAGATGCGCCATGTGCCGTACAAGGACGTGTCGCAAGCGCTGGGCGATGTGGCGGCGGGCCGTGTCAGCATGATGATCAGCAACCTGCCACCGGCCATGCCGCTCATTCGCGGGGGCAAGTTGCGCCCCTTGGCGGTAACGACGCTGGCACGCTCCAAAACCGTGCCCGATGTGCCCACCATGCAGCAAGCGGGTCTGGCGTTTGAACAGACCGTGTGGTTTGCACTTTTTTCCCCTGCGGGCACGCCTGCTGCCGTGGTGGAGCGCTTGCACCGCGAGATTTCAGAGATTCAAAAAGACGCCTCGGTGACCGAGCGCATCGCCGCCACAGGGGCAACGCCTTTGAGCAACACGCCAGCGCAGCTCAAAACGTTTGTGGCTGCAGAGGTGGACAAGTGGAACAAGATTGCGCAAGATTCGGGCGCGAAAGCGGACTGATCTGCGGGTGGATAGGTTGAGTTGAAATCGATGATTAATTTTTTCCAAAAGGATGTTTATGAACACGCAACGCCGACACTTACTCACCGCCACCAGCGCCGCTGTGGGCTTGTCTTTAGCCGGACTGACCGCGCCCGTGTGGGCCAAAGCGCCGCTGGCTGGCAACCAGGTCATCAGCGTGCACCGAATGAAGCTTGGCAACTTTGAAGTCACCACGATATTGGATGGTTTTATCGAGCTCGACCCCAAGCTCCTCAACGCCCCGCAAGACATGGTGCAGCGCTTGTTTGAAGCCGCTAATTTGCCCTACGGCCCGATCCGCACGCCCGTCAACACCTTTCTGGTCAACACGGGCGACAAGCTCGTGCTGCTGGACACCGGTGGCGCTAAATTTTTAGGCCCAACCGCGGGCCGCTTGGTGCAAGGTTTGGCGGCGGCGGGTGTGGAGCCCGCGCAAATTGACGAGATCTACATCACCCACATGCACGGTGACCATTTGCACGGTGCGGTCACGCCCGAGGGCGCTGCGCTGTTCCCCAATGCCGTGCTGCGCATCGCCCAGCAAGATGTGGACTACTGGCTCAACCCCGAAGTCGAAGCCGCCGCCCCAGCCGCACAAAAAGGCCGCTTCATGCCCGCCAAGCGCGCCAAAGCCGCCTA
>CANCDA010000121.1 GCA_947374705.1 Comamonadaceae bacterium
GTCATCACACCTTTAGGCGTGGTGACAATGGCCACACCAAGACCGTTTTGGACTTGGGGGATGGCGTCAAAGCCTTTGTACACACGCAAGCCAGGACGGCTAACGCGCTCGATGCGCTCAATGACTGGGCGACCGGCGTAGTACTTCAGGGTAATTTCTAATTGGGCTTTGCCGTCTTCGGTTTTCACCTGGAAGCCGTCAACATAGCCCTCGTCTTTCAACACTTGCGCAATGGCGATCTTCACTTTGGAAGAAGGCACCAACACAGTGGCTTTTGCAACCATCTGCGCATTGCGAATGCGTGTCAACAGGTCGGCGATAGGATCACTCATGCTCATGTCTAATCTCCTGTCGCTTACCAGCTGGCTTTGGTGATGCCGGGAATATCCCCAGCAAAAGCCAGTTCACGGATCTTGGCGCGAGCCAAGCCGAACTGACGGAATGTGCCACGTGGGCGACCGGTGATTGCACAACGGTTGCGCTGACGCGTCGGGTTCGCATTGCGCGGCAACTTTTGCAGGCCCAAGCGGGCTTCTGCACGTTCTTCGTCACTGCGCTTGAGGTCACTGGCGATCGCTTTGAGTTCCGCGTGTTTCTTCGCGTACTTGGCGACCAGTTTGTCTCGCTTGAGCTCTCGCTCGATTAAAGCTGCTTTAGCCACAAGTCACCTCAGTTCTTGAACGGAAAACGGAAACCGGTGAGAAGCGCTTTGCACTCTTCGTCAGTCTGGGCCGTTGTCGTGATGCTGATATTGAGACCGCGCAAGGCATCAACCTTGTCGTACTCAATCTCAGGGAAAATGATCTGCTCTTTAACGCCGATGTTGTAGTTGCCACGGCCATCAAAGGCGCGACCCGAGATACCACGGAAGTCACGAACACGAGGCAGCGCCACGGTCACGAAACGATCCATGAACTCATACATCTGAACGCCGCGCAGCGTGACCATGCAGCCAATGGCCTGGTCTTCACGGATTTTGAAACCCGCGATAGCTTTCTTAGCCTTGGTCACCACAGGCTTTTGGCCCGCGATTTTGGTCAGGTCGCTTACAGCGTTGTCCATCACCTTTTTATCGGCAACAGCCTCGCTCACACCCATGTTCAGGGTGATCTTGCTCAGACGCGGCACTTGCATGGGTGACTTGTAGCCAAATTTGGCTGTCAATTCAGGCACCAGCTTTTCGCGGTAGATTTGTTGAAGACGTGCCATGCTCATGCCACCTTGATTTCTTCGCCGCTGGACTTGTAAACGCGCACGCGCTTACCATCCGCCAACAGCTTGATGCCCACCCGGTCAGCTTTGCCGGTTGCTGCATTGAAAATTGCCACATTGGATTGGTGAATCGGCATGGCCTTTTCAACAATACCGCCCGCAGCGCCCTTGAGAGGATTAGGCTTGGTGTGTTTTTTCACCAAGTTAATGCCTTCAATCAGCACGTGAGAGTCATCTTTGCGCAGCGCAATTTTGCCGCGCTTGCCTTTATCGCGCCCTGTGAGCACGATGACATCGTCGCCTTTGCGAATCTTGTTCATGACGCTTCCTTAGAGAACTTCAGGAGCCAAGGACACGATCTTCATGAACTTCTCAGTGCGCAATTCACGCGTGACAGGTCCAAAGATACGGGTGCCGATAGGCTCCAGCTTGGCATTGAGCAGCACGGCTGCATTGCCATCAAACTTCACCAGGGAACCGTCGCTACGACGAATGCCCTTGGCGGTACGAACAACCACTGCGCTATAGATCTCGCCTTTTTTGACGCGACCACGCGGAGCAGCCTCCTTGATGCTGACTTTAATGACGTCACCCACGCTCGCATAGCGACGCTTGGATCCGCCGAGCACCTTGATGCACAACACGGATTTGGCACCCGTGTTGTCGGCAACTTCTAATCGAGATTCAGTTTGGATCATTTCTTTATTTCCCAACTTGCACCAGTCACTCTTTAGAGCTTCCAGTCAGTCTTGGGCCCGTCTTCTGCAGCATGAACCACTCACACTGCTTTTGTTGGGCAGAATCTTCACGTATCAAACGCGAAGCCTTCTATTATGCCATGGTTTTATCGCCGCATCAAGAAACTTTATTCGGCAAGCTCAAATAATTGACTACTAACGCATTGAATGTCTCGATTTGAGGCGCAGCAACCCCCTCTTGCGCCAGGATATGCGCCACCTTGGACGCCACCCGACGAGCCAGCGCAGCATCCAAAAACAGCAGCCTGGAGCGCCTAGCCAGCACATCTTCTACGGTGCGGGCGTACTCATGGCGCACAGCAAAGCGCACCATGGCGGGCGTCAGTCCTGCTGCCAGCTCCGGTTCTTTTTCATTGAAAGCTAGTACATACTCAGCTTCGGAGCCGTATGAATGCAAGCCTTCATTTTCTCGGATTGAATTGCCCGTGCCCGCCCCATTACTACCGATCAAGCTCAAATGCGCTGTGCCCCCACGGTTCTGCCAAGTCGCATCTAATAAGCCACGTTCTAAGCAAGTCTCCATAACGTCTTGCGCCATGGCGCGGTAGGTCGTCCACTTGCCCCCGGTCACGCTCAGCAGCCCGCTGGGGCTTGTCCAAATTTTGTGCTCCCGGCTTAATTTTGAAGTTGCACTACCTGAGCGACCCGAACTACCCTCAAGTTGTGCCTCATACACCAAGGGCCGCAGTCCGGCCCACACACTGCGCACATCCTGCCGTGTGGGTGCTCGGCTCAAATAGCGTCCCGCCTCGGCCAAAATGAAATCCACTTCCTGCGCCATGGGCTGCGGCTCCAATGGCATGTCATCTCGGGGAGTGTCGGTTGTGCCCAATATCACCTTGCCCAACCAGGGCAGGGCAAACAATACGCGGCCATCCGCCGTCTTGGGAATCATCAGCGCCGCGTCGCCCGGCAAAAAATCTCGGTCAACGACCAGATGAATACCTTGACTAGGTGTCACCGCTGGCGTGTGCGAGTCTGCTGCCGCCTTCTCTGCGGTGGCGCGCGCGGCAACGTCCTGCGCGCACAAGGCATTCACCCACACCCCGGAGGCATTGATGACACAGCGTGACGCAACACGGTAGCGTCGCCCCGTCTCGGCATCCGTACACACCACGCCCGCAACGCGCCCCTGGTCGTACAGCAACTCATTAACGGGGCAATAGTTCAGCATCAGCGCCCCATGCGCCGCCGCCGTGCGCGCCAGCGTAATGGCCAGCCGCGCATCGTTGAACTGCCCATCCCAATACTTCACCCCACCACGCAGGCCCTGCGTTTGCACCGTGGGCAACAAGGCCCGGGTTTGTTCTGGATTCAGCAGCTCGGTCACACCCAAACCAGCAGACCCGGCCAGCACGTCGTACAGCTTGAGTCCTGCACCGTAAAGCGGCTTGTCCCACCAGCGGTAAGTGGGGATGACAAAGGGCAAGGACTGGGCAATATGCGGCGCGTGGGCCAACAACAAGGCGCGCTCTTTCAAGGACTCGCGCACAAAGCCCAACTGCCCCTGCGCCAGATAGCGCACACCGCCATGCACCAGCTTGGTCGAGCGCGACGACGTTCCCTTGGCAAAGTCGTACGCCTCTAACAACAGCACACGCAACCCCCGCGCAGCGGCGTCCAGTGCTACACCCAAGCCGGTAGCACCTCCGCCCACCACCGTCACATCGAAGGTTTTCGGCTCGGCCAGTTGCGCCATCAATTCGGCGCGCAACGTCAGCTTAGGAAGCATGGCCAATGTCATGAAACTAGCCTGCCGACTTAGCTCTGCGCCCAGTGCCGCGCATGCGCCACCGCCTGCTGCCAGCGCGCCAGCTTGAGCTCCCTCGCCGCATCACTCATGCGCGGCTCAAAGCGGCTTTCCACCTGCCATTGCGCGCTGATCTCGTCCGCACTCGACCAAAACCCCACAGCCAAACCGGCGAGGTAGGCCGCGCCCAGCGCCGTCGTCTCGGTCACACGGGGCCGCAGCACCGGCACGCCCGTGAAATCGGCCTGCATCTGCATCAACAAGTCATTACGGCAAGCGCCACCGTCCACGCGCATCTCTCGTAGGGCCAAGCCAGTGTCGTCCCGCATGGCGTGCAGCACCTCCGCCACCTGTAAAGCGATGGCCTCCAGCGCAGCGCGCGCCAGATGGCCCCGCCCCGTGCCCCGCGTCATGCCCACCAACGTGCCGCGCGCGTAGGCATCCCAGTGGGGTGCGCCCAGGCCCGCGAAGGCTGGCACCAGGTAAACGTCTTGGGTGTCGGCCACGCTCTTAGCCAACGCCTCCACGTCTTGCGCCGAGTCAATGATTTGCAAGCCATCGCGTAACCACTGCACCGTGGCCCCGCCCATGAACACCGAGCCCTCCAGTGCATAGCAGGCTTGTGATGTTTGCAGACTTGTTGCATCGCCCACCCCCGGCCCAGCCCAAGCCACCGTGCCCAGCAGTCGATGCCTACTGTGCGGCGCTACAGCGCCCGTGTTCATCAGCATGAAGCAGCCCGTGCCATAAGTCGTTTTGGCCATCCCCGGATGGAAACAAGCCTGCCCAAACGTGGCCGCCTGCTGGTCGCCCGCCATGCCGGTGATAGGAATGGCCGCGCCCAGCAGCGCCACATCCGCCACCCCCAGTTCGCCGCTAGATGGCAGCACTTGCGGCAACACGCTGTGCGGCACATTGAAGAGCCGCAACAGCTCGTCATCCCAAGCCAGGGCATGGATGTTGAACAACATCGTGCGCGAGGCATTGCTCGCATCGGTGGCATGTACGCGCCCACCGGTCAGTTTCCAGAGCAACCAGCTATCGATGGTGCCAAACGCCAGTTCATCGGTTTGTGCCCGCTGGCGTGCGCCAGGCACTTTGTCCAAAAGCCATTCCAGCTTGGTGGCCGAGAAATATGCGTCCAGCTGCAGGCCGGTTTTTTTCTGAATCATGGCTTCATTGCCCTGCGCCCGCAACGCATCGCAGCGCCCTGCCGTGCGACGGTCTTGCCAAACGATGGCCGGGGCCAACGGCTCGCCCGTCTTGCGATCCCACAGCACCGTGGTTTCGCGCTGGTTGGTGATGCCAATCGCGGCAACTTGGTCAGGGCTGATCTGCGTCTTGGCCAGCACCTCACGCGCCACCACCAATTGCGTGCGCCAGATTTCATTCGCGTCATGCTCCACCCAACCGGCTAAAGGGAATGATTGGCGAAACTCCCGCTGCGCCGTGGCCACTACAGCTCCCGCACGGTCAAACAACAAGGCCCGCGAACTGGTGGTTCCCTGATCAAGTGCCAAGATGTAGTTCATGGCTTGCAAGCCTACCGCAAACTGCGACAATCTTTGCGTGAAACCTGTCTCCCCAGAAAAACACCAACAGCGAGCCCCACCATGACCCAAAAAATCGCCTTCATCGGCGGCGGCAATATGGCCACCGCCATCATTGGCGGCCTCATCAACAAAGGCTTCCTCCCCACGCAGATCGACGTAGTCGAGCCCTTTGCCGACACCCATCAACGCCTCAAAACCAACTTTGGCATCACCGCGCATGAGCGCCCCGGCCTGTTCCTGGAAGACGCTGACCTGGTGGTCTGGGCCGTCAAACCGCAAGTCTTCAAAGAAGCCGCGCAGCCCGCCCTCATCCACACCTTGCACGCCCTGCACTTGAGTGTGGCGGCTGGCATCTCCACTGACAGCATTGCCCGCTGGCTGGGCACCGAGCGCGTGGTGCGCAGCATGCCCAACACCCCCGCGCTGATTGGCATGGGCATCACCGGCCTGTACCCCCGGCCTGAGGTCACTGCGCAAGACCGTCTGCTCATCGAGCAAGTCGTGGCCACCATGGGTGAATATTTCTGGCTAGACCGCGAAGACCACCTCGACGCCATTACCGCCCTGTCCGGCTCCGGCCCCGCCTACGTGTTTTATTTCATGGAGGCCATGATCGCTGCGGGTGTCGATATGGGCTTGAACCCTGAGCAGGCGCAAAAGCTGGCGGTGGAGACCTTTCGCGGCGCCAGCGCCCTGGCCCACGCCTCCATCGAGCCGCCCGAGGTGCTACGCCAACGCGTCACATCCAAAGGCGGTACGACTTACGCCGCCCTCAGCGCCATGGAGGCCAGCCAAGTCAAGCCCCTTTTCATTCAGGCCATGGTGGTTGCGCAGAACCGGGCGCGGGAGATGGGGCTGGAATTTGGCGAATAAGGCAGATCAGCCATGCCGCAAACCGTCATCCCGCAACTGCGCATCACCAACGCTGCGCGAAGCCTGCGCTTCTATGTCGAAAACCTAGGCTTCACGCTCGACTGGCAACACCAATTCGAACCCAGCTTTCCCATCTTTGTGCAGCTCACCCGGCGGGGTCAAACCATCTTCCTGACGGAACACACGGGCGACTGCCAAGTCGGCGGCGCGGTTTACTTTATCGTGCCTGACGCGGCGCAGTGCTTGTCAGATTTTGTGCAACAAGGTGTCACCCCCTCCAACACTTTGGCCGATACGCCCTGGGGCACACGTGAGTTTCTGCTGACCGACCCTGATGGCAATCGCTTGCGCTTTGCGTCGGATCTTCCTGCCGTGCATTCTGATCAGCCTTAAACCGAGATTGTCCATTAGATCTTTTTGACCGCAGGCGTAAGCATCACCGGCTCGCCCGCATTAGCCCACAACCCCTCAAACCACGGTCTTCGTTTGCGTGCGACGGCGAGACGAAACGTCTGCTTGGTGTTTCGTGAGTTGTCATCCCACAACGCCCCGACAGCCAGCACCTGATGGTGCAGCGTTGAGAGTGTGTGATGCACCTTCTGGCGCATCACCGTGTGGCGAAACACAGGTGCTCTTGCACCATGCGTACTGCGCGTTCGCGGACTTCGGGGGAAAACTTTGTTGACTTTCTCATGGCTCCATCTTCTCAAATGTTGGAGCCTCCTCAAAACTCGGGGCGATTCACAAGAGCTTTGCAGTCAATGGCCCGCTCGCCCTGCTTGGCAGCCCTTCTATGCGATTTTTGTTCATCGGCTCGCAATTTACGATCCACGCTTCCTTCCCACACTCGGTCACCCTCATGCAGTTGCGCTTCACTTCGCTCACTGTGACCAGCTCGCGGGAGGACTTAATCGCCCCTGCAAAACCCCACCACCCCGCATGAATCCTAGCTTTCTCGGGTAATCCCTGACCACCCAATCCCTCAAGAAACGTTTTCTGAGTAGTTGATTTCTGAGGGATTCGAAGATGCAAACACCCGACTTTTTCCGCAGCCGCATTGACGCCATGATCAATGTGAACGATCCCCTGGCCGTACTGGCAACCCGACTGCCTTGGGATCAAATCGAAACCACAGTGGCCGCCAAGTTCGAACGCCAGTCGCGCGCTGGTCAGGTCTTGGAAGGCCGCGACATGTTCGGCCCCACTCAACTCCTAGTGAGTGCCGGTCGCAGCAACGCCGGGCGCCCCAAGCTGCCCATACGCCTGATGGCCAGCCTGCTCTACCTCAAACACAGCTTCAACCTCAGCGATGAAGAACTGGTGCTGCGCTGGAGCGAGAACATCCTGTGGCAGGGCTGAGGCGGCATGGCCTACTTTGAACACCGCCTGCCCTGCGACGCCACCCAGAT
>CANCDA010000122.1 GCA_947374705.1 Comamonadaceae bacterium
CGAAAGCTCATGCGCGACTCGATGCGCGGGCGCACCTCAGCGGCGTATTCGGCCCCCGCCTGTAGTGTTGCCGCGCCCATGGTCAGCACCTTGACGGCACGTACGGGTTCTTGCGGTGGGGCGGATTTGGAGCAGGCACTCAACAAAGCGACCCCGACAAAGGCGAAGGTGAGCGCTAAACGGCGGGGGGCGGGGCGGTGTTTTGAATGGGGCATGGTGTGTTGATTGTGTCGCGAAAAATGCTGCCAAACGCCTTCATAGTCAAACCTCCACGGAACTCGATTGACAGGTCAACGGCGCATTTTGTTTCAAAGTACGTCCATTCGCCAAAAGTCGCTTCAACCCGCGACAGGCGGCCACTGGCGCGCCGTGTGAACCAAGGCCAACAGCCACACCGTTTCGCCGTTGACTTCGTACACGAGCCGGTAGCTCTCGTGGGGAAACAGTTCTCGGGTGCCCTGAATCTTCCCCGTACGACCTAGCTTGGGATGAGCAAGCAGCCGAGCGGCAGCGTCGCTGAACAGTTCGTCCATCCGGGCCGCTGCATTGGGATTGTTGGCTGCGATGTAGTCCCAAATATCAACGCGATCCTGTAGCGCTTGGGGCGTCCAAATGACCCTCACAAACGACCCGCCACAGCAGCGGCTCGCCGGGCAGAAAACTGGGCCTCGACCTCTTCATTGCCCGTACCGTTTCCCGCGCGCATTGACGCTCTACCGGCCTCTACCTTTTGGCTCAGAAACTCGTCATATTCCCGCGCCTCACGCTGGCGCTGTACAAAATCGCGCATCAGCTCTCGGACGATTTGTGAAGCCGGTCGGTGGCTGGTTTGCGCCTCAGCCATGAACTCAGCGCGAAGATCGGGCTCAAGCTTCATCGTGAAAACAGCTTCTTTGGACATGGTGCAACCCCTAGAAAAGTACAGCCATAGTATATACAAATTCAGTACTTTTTGACTGACACCACCCCTGCTGAGAATCTTCAGTAAGGCGACGATGCCCAACGCTCTGGGGCATTGAAACCCCCAAACCCTAAGCGACAATCTCCCCCGTGAACCCCTCCCCCACCCCTGCCCCCATCACCCATTACGAAAACTTCCCCGTAGCCTCATGGCTGTGCCCGCCGCGCCTGCGCGCACCGATAGCCGCCATCTACCACTTCGCCCGCACGGCCGACGACATTGCTGACGAGGGGGACGCCACTGCGCAAGAGCGATTGAACGACTTGGCCGCGATGAAAGCCGACTTACAGGCCGCCGCGCAAAGTGTCGCAAGTAGCGGGCGCTGGCCCCACGTCTTTGCGCCCTTGCAGGCGATGATTCACGCCTTTGATCTGCCCGTGCCGCTGCTGGCTGATCTGCTGGACGCCTTCACGCAAGACACCCTCAAAACCCGTGACCAGACCGGCTACGCCAACCACACCGAGCTGCTGGACTACTGCCGCCGCTCCGCCAACCCGGTGGGCCGCTTGCTGCTGCACCTGTACGGTGTGACGGATGCACAAGCTCTGCGCCGCAGCGACGACATTTGCACCGCGCTACAGCTCATCAACTTTTGGCAAGACCTGAGCGTGGACATCCCGCGTGGGCGCTACTACCTGCCCGAGCAAGATTGCGCCGCGCACGGCGTGAGCCGGGCCGACTTGCAGAGTCTGAAGCAAACCGAAGTCGCTACACATTTAATAGCTTCTAGCGCCCATTCTGCAAGGGCGTTGATGCTCAATGGCATTGAATTAGTGCACCAAATCCCAGGCCGCGCCGGTTGGGAGTTGCGACTGGTGGTGCAAGGCGGCCTGCGCATTTTGGACAAGATCGAAGCCGTGAACTACGCCACACTCCAACAGCGCCCCAAGCTCAGCGCATGGGATGCGCCGCTGATGCTGTGGCGTGCGATCTGGATGTGACGCACGGCATCCGAATGGGTTGGAGCCAGAACTAATCCACTGCCCGCAGCGCTCGCTTGAGCGCCTCGCCCAGCTCCGGCTTGTGCGCAAAAGCATCTGTGGGGTTGCGGGCCTGCAAAATGTCCTCCAACCGGGTTTGCACTGCGCCTATGGCCTTGGGGTGGCTGTAGATGTAGAACTGGTTTGCGGCTACGGCGTCAAACACTTTTTGTGCAACTTCGGCAGCAGACACTTTGCCTGAGCCCACGGCCTTGTCCAGCGTGGATTGACCCACGCGTTGGCTCAAGCTGGCGCTGTCAATGGCCAACTCGGCGGGGCGATTGCGCTCGCTTTGGTGGATGCCGGTGGGCACGAAGTAAGGGCACAACACCGAGGCGCTGATCTGGTCGGTGACCAGGGCCAGGTCTTGGTAAAGCGTTTCGGTGAGACTGACGACGGCGTGCTTGCTCACGTTGTAGATGCCCATATTGGGCGGGTTGAGCAGCCCGGCCATGCTGGCGGTGTTGACGATGTGGCCCTGCCACAAAGGGTCTTGACGCGCGGCCTGCAGCATCATGGGAGTGAAGCAGCGCACGCCGTGCACCACGCCCATGAGGTTGACGCCCAGCACCCACTGCCAGTCTTGCGCCGTGCTTTCCCAGATCAAGCCGCCTGCGGCCACGCCTGCGTTGTTGAAGACGAAGTGGGGTGCGCCGAAACGCGCTTGAACGCGCCGTGCGAGTTGCTCCATTTGCGCCGCGTCTGACACGTCCACTTGCAGGGCCATGGCTTCAACGCCTACGGCTTCTAGCGCTGTGGCCACCCGGTTCAACGCGTCTAGCTGCACGTCCACCAGTACCAGCTTCATGCCCAAGCGCGCAGCGATGCGCGCGCATTCCAGGCCCAAGCCAGAGGCTGCGCCCGTCAGCACGGCGGTTTTGTTTTTGAAGTCACTCAGCATGGAAAAGCCCTGTGCACTTTGCGTCAACTCACACAAGCTTGACCAGTTGCTTGCCGAAGTTCTTGCCCTTGAGCAAACCCAGAAAGGCTTCGGGCGCGGCGGCGATGCCTTGGGCGATGGTTTCGCGTGGATGGAGCTTGCCGGTGGTCACCAGCGCGCCCAATTCTTTGAGCGCCTCGGGCCACACTTCCATGTGCTCGCTGACGATGAAGCCCTGCACTTTGAGGCGGTTCGTCAAGATCAGCGCGGGGTAGGCCATGGGCAAAGGTGGGCCGTCGTAACCGGCAATCATCCCGCACACGGCGATGCGGCCAAAGGCGTTCAGACGCAGCATGACGGCGTCCAGCACCAGGCCACCGACGTTCTCAAAATGACCGTCAATGCCATTGGGGCACGCGTCTTTCAGGGCTTGCGACAAGGACATGGCATCTTTGTGCAGCTTGTAATCCACACAGGCGTCAAAGCCCAGTTCATCCACCGCGTACTGGCATTTGTCTGG
The DNA here is from genome assembly GCA_947374705.1 of Comamonadaceae bacterium. Lineage (GTDB taxonomy): Bacteria > Pseudomonadota > Gammaproteobacteria > Burkholderiales > Burkholderiaceae_C > CANCDA01. The sequence continues at coordinate 3,342 of CANCDA010000122.1, forward strand.
CCCGCCTGCAATGCCCACCACGCGGCAGCCGCGCGCCTTGGCCAGAGCGGCGTAGGCACTGCCCACCGCACCGGTGGCCGCACTCACCGTGATGGTCTCGCCTGCCACGGGGGCGATGATTTTCACCAGACCGTACCAAGCCGTCACACCGGGCATGCCCACGGCCCCAAGGTAGTAGCTGAGCGGCACGTGGGTGGTAGCGACCTTGCGCAGCGCGCCGGGCTGCGCGGCATCAACCACGCTGTACGCCTGCCAGCCGCCCATGCCCACCACCGTGTCGCCCACGGCAAATTTGGGGTGCTCACTCTGCACCACTTCACCCGCCGTGCCGCCGATCATTACTTCGCCCAGCGGCTGCGGGGCGGCGTAGCTCTTACCCGCGTTCATGCGGCCACGCATGTAGGGGTCTAGGCTCAAGTAGTGGTGGCGCACCAGTACCTGACCGTTTTGGAGAGCTGGGGTTTCACGCTGGATGAGCTTGAAGTTGGCCACGCTGGCTGCACCCGTGGGGCGTGTGTCCAGCAAAATTTGGGTGTTGATGGGCATGGTGACCTTACGTGTTGAAGGGCGCTAAGTCCTTGGAGATCAGTCCGTGGAAATCACGTTCAAAGGGTTGCTGCTTTGTGGCCCCGTGGGCAGGCGCTTGACGTACTTGAACGTGCCGGTGGCATGGGCACACGCACGCCCCTGCGCATCAAAAATCGTGCCCTCAGTAAACGCCATGGACTTGGTGCGGTGGATCAAACGGCCTTTGCCGGTGAGCGGGCCGCGTGCGGCTTGCATGAAGCTGGTTTTCATCTCGATGGTGACCACGCCCATGTCCGGGTCCACACTGCGTGCCGCTGTGGCCATGGTCACGTCCAGCAGGGTCATGCTGGCCCCGCCGTGGGTGACTTCAAAGGAGTTGAGGTGCTCAGGTTTGGGCGTGTAGCTGATCTCGGAATGCCCACCCTCAAAAAGCGTCAGCTCAAAACCCAAATGGGTGACAAAGGGAATTTCTACACCAAAACTCATTTCAATCCTTTCATGCTGATCCTTTCACGCTGCTCACGCCGCCATCCACCGCGATGGCCTGGCCTGTGATGTGCTTGCCTGCGTCCGATGCCAGCAACACGCACAGGCCTTTGAGGTCTTCATCATCACCCAAGCGCTTCAAGGGCGCGTGCGCAGCCAGCTTGTCCGCCCCGCGAGATTTAAGCGTGCCTGCTGTCATCTTGCTGGGGAAAAAGCCGGGGCAAATGGCGTTGACGTTGATGTTGTACTTGCCCCATTCACCACACAGTGCGCGGGTGAAGTTGATGACCGCTGCCTTGGAGGTGTTGTAGGCAATGGTATTCATCTCGGGTGCGTTACCCGCCAGGCCGGCGATAGAGGCGATGTTGATGATGCGGCCAGTCCGTCGGGGAATCATGCTCTTCTTACCCACCGCCTGGCACAGGATGAAGTAGCCCCGGATGTTGACGTTCATCACCTTGTCCCAGGCCGCCAGCGGGTAGTCCTCGGCCGGTGCGCCCCAGGCCGCGCCCGCGTTGTTGACCAGAATGTCCACGTCGCCCATGCGTTGCAGGGTCTCGTCCACAAGATGGTGAATGTCGCCCTCTTGGGCGCAGTCTGCGGCCGTCCAGCGGGCGTCAATGCCTGCGGCTTGCAGCTCGGCCACGGCCTGCGCCAGTTCATCGGCCTTGCGGGCGCTGAGCATGATGCGTGCCCCAGCCTCACCCAGCGCATGGGCCATTTGCAAGCCCAGGCCGCGAGAGCCACCGGTGATCAGAGCGGTTTTTCCTGTGAGGTCGAAGAGTTGTTGAATCGTTCTCATCCTATTTGGCTTTAACAAGCCGTCCTGAATTGAATTCCAACAACTTATTCCAATCGATTACGCCGTCTGTTTGGCAATAGTCATGAATGAATACGCTACTGAATTGGTTGATGACTGCGGCATATTTCGCATCGAACTCTTCGGTACGGAGTTTGGCCTCAAAACCCAGAGGCTCCACAATTTGTTGATAAAAATCATCAGCGCCCGATACCAGTTCCCAGAAGTCTTGTCCGCAATACTTGATGTAATCGCCTTTGTGAGGCTGCGACTCTTGTCCATAACAACAACCGTTCACAGCCTCGACGCTGACTTGGGTTCCTGCAATCCTTTTAGCCTGATTGAAGTTAGACACCATCCGCTTGATCTGCTGCGAGTTGCCCCAATTCGGCCCACTTTTAATGGAGACAATATAGCGCCTTGAATTGCGTTCAAACTCTAAATCAATTCCTTCGGCATTTGATTTTTTTCCGCCATAGGCTTCGGCACATACGTGTATGGCAAGTGATTCCAGAAAATCACCAAAAATCGTTTCCTCTTTTGACGAGAGGTAGGCGTCCAACAGGCGTTTGATGAGGTCTGGAGCCGACTGGATGGCCTTGGCCTTAAACAGATATGGATTCTTGCGCTTTAGCAGGTCGCTTAAGCGGAGTTTGTTCAACCCTTCCAGTAATTTCCCGTGAAAACGGGGCGCAACATTACTCGTTACGTACTTTTTTGCTGATTCGATCAACTTTGTATTTTGCGGTTTTTTCAAGCAACACTCCTTGGCTAGGCATTAACTTTTCTCGACTCATCTGAACGTATTCATCAAGCACGTCAATACCAATGACAGAACGACTCAAACTGAGCGCTGCTTCAACCGTAGTCCCAGAGCCAACGAAGGGATCTAACACAACGTCACCTGGATCCGTAAACAACTTGATAAACCATTGCGGCAAGGCCTGGGGGAAAGCGGCACTGTGGCCTTTGTTGCCGCACTCTGTCGCCAAATGCAGGACATTTGTCGGAAACGCCTTGTCTCGGCCTTGCCAATTGGCGATATTTTTTGCGAAAGCATTGCCCACTTGCGAGTCATGCCTGACCACATCATTTTTCCCAAGCGACTTCAATCGCGACTGCGCCCAGTCTCCCATCGGAACCATGACCGATTCCTGATTCATTTTGAATTTTCGTGCTTTGGTGAAATGCAAACACCGCTCCCAAGCGTCACGGAATCGATTGGGCCACTTCCCGGGATAACAGTTACGTTTGTGCCAGATGTACTCCTCGGTCCAAAGCCAGCCTTGTTTTTTAAGCGCCAGAATCAATTCAAGAACGTAGGTATGTCGCTGACCATCGACGGCCTTTTCCTTGATATTCAGGACAAATGAACCCGAATCTTTGAGCACGCGCAACATCTGCTCAGTACGAGGCAACATCCACTCAACGTATTTGTCGGGATGAATACCCCCATAAGTTGAGTTCCGCTGATCAGCGTAGGGCGGCGAAGTGACAATCAGGTCAATACAACCGTCTGGAAAGCGTTGCAAAACTTCAGCGCAATCGCCTAGAGCGATTTCACTTTTCAGGCTACTTGGTGCCCAGTTCATAAAGCCTGGTATGGGATGGTTCATCGTGCAATCTTATCGTGTCTCAATCCGCGGGACGCATTCTCGAACGCACATAAATCAGCACGACGCCTAGGATGACAAAAAACAAGCCCACGCCCTGCATCGTGCGCGCCAGTGCGATGTCAGCGCGGGCCACGAAGACGCCCATCACCAAGGCCAGCAGCCCGCCGTAGATGTAGATCCACACCAGGCGCTGCATCCACAACAAAGTTTTTTTGGAAGCCGTTCGCACGGGAGGTGGCATTGCCGCTGTCGTTGGTTTTTTCATCAAAGTACTTCAAAAATGCCAGCAGCGCCCATGCCGCCGCCAATGCACATGGTGATGCAAACACGCTTAGCACCCCGCCGTTTGCCTTCAATCAAAGCATGACCGGTCAAGCGCTGGCCGCTCACACCGTAGGGGTGGCCCAGGGCAATGGCACCGCCATTGACGTTGAGCCGGTCAGCGGGGATGCCCAGCTTGTCGCGGCAATAAAGCACCTGCACGGCAAAGGCTTCGTTGAGTTCCCACAGGTCGATGTCGTCCATGCTCAGGCCCAGGCGCTTGAGCACTTTGGGGATGGCGAACACCGGGCCAATGCCCATCTCATCAGGCTCGCAACCGGCCACGGCAAAGCCCAGAAAACGGCCCAGGGGTTTCAAGCCCTGCTTCTCGGCCACGCGCTCATGCACCACCACGCAGGCCCCTGCGCCGTCGGAGAACTGGCTGGCGTTGCC
>CANCDA010000123.1 GCA_947374705.1 Comamonadaceae bacterium
TGCGGCCACTGGCAAGATTGCCACCCACATCCCCACCACGGTCAACTGTGTGAGCTGCCACAACATCACCGGCTGGAAGCCCACCAAGTGGAACCACACGCAGATGCCGGTGACCAACCAGTGCTCCACCTGCCACACGGGCGGCTACACACCGGCACTGGGGCGACCACTGAACCACATCCCCTACCAGTCGCTCAGCGGGGTGGCCATCACCAACTGCGACACCTGCCACAAGACCGGCTTCGCCTCCTGGTTCCCTGGCAAGTTCCACAGCAGTGTGTCGCTCTCCACCCAGTGCGCCACCTGCCACCTGTCCAGCATGTACGGCGTGACCAGCAAGCCTGCTACACCCATTCACGCCACAGTGACAGGCAACTGCGAGAGCTGCCACAAGTCCACGGCGACCTGGCTGGGCGGCAAGCCGGATCACAGCCTGTTCACCTCCGCCACCAACTGTGCCAGCTGCCACAACGGCAGTGCGGCCACCGGCAAGGTTGCCACCCACATTCCCACCACGCTCAACTGCATCAGTTGCCACACCGTGACGGCCTTCAGGCCCAACACCTGGAACCACACGCAGATGCCGGTGACTAACCAGTGCGGCACCTGCCACACGGGCGGCTACTACTCAGGTTTGGGACGACCCCTCAATCACATCCCCTACCTGTCCCTCAGCGGCGTGGCCATCACCAATTGCGACACCTGCCACAAGACCGGTTTCGCCACCTGGTTCCCCGGCAAATTCCACAGCAGTGTGTCGATCGCAAGCCAGTGTGCCACTTGCCACTTGACGGCTTCTTATGGACTGACCAGCAAGCCGGCCACAGCAACACACTCAACGGTCACCGGCAACTGCGAGAACTGCCACAAATCCACCAGCAGCTGGCTGACCGTGACCTATGTCCACGCGCCCGCCAATGTGGTGGGCACTGGCACCTGCGACACCTGCCACAACGGATCGAGCCCCACCATCGTGTCCAAACCAATGACGCACATCCCCGTGCCCGCCGGTGTGGCCAAGTGCGACTCTTGCCACCGCTCGCAGGTGAACTTCCGCACCGCGGTCACCATGAACCACAGCGTGGTGACCGCGGCCACTTGCGCCTCATGCCACAACGGCAGCTACTTGTCCGCAGGCCCCCAGGGGGCGCTGGCAAAACCAGCGAACCACATCCCTGTCGCGCAACTGCTCAACGGTGCAAGCTTGGACTGCAAGGCCTGCCACAGCAGCACCACCAGCTGGCTCACCGAGAAGATGAACCACAACGGCAGCACAGGCAATGGCTTGGGCATGTGCAAGTCCTGCCATGCCACGGGAACCAATTACCTGAGCTCTCTTTTACAGAAAAATTCGCTCAACCACAACCCCGTCAAGGGCGTCATCGCACTGGACTGCTCTCAGTCAGGCTGCCACCGCCCCATCGGAAACACGGGAACAAGCTATGTCAGGTGGAAATGAAGCGGACACCCTTTTCAACTTAACCCCGCCCCACAGGTAGAGAACTGCGCTAGATCACCCTAACAACATGACCCTCGATTCTTTCAACTTAAAAAAAACCATCGCATGGACTTGCGCCGCTGTGCTGCAAGCCAGCTTGTCCTCCCTGGTGCAAGCCCAAGTGCTGGAAGACATTGACCTCAAGCGTGAGGGCAAAGATGCCGTCGTCTCCATTCGATTCGTCACACCGGTTCAATTCGTCAACGCGGGATCGGCCAAGTTCACCGATTTGATTGAAGTTTTTTACAACGTTCTGCCCGCCGCAGAGCCCCCACTGCTGATCCGCAGTGAGCGACGTGTCGCTGGCAAGGGTGGCTTGCCCCAGATGATCGTCACTGACGAGTCCGCAGGTTTAGGCCAAGACAGCAAACGCAAATTTTTGATTCGGTTGAGCAAACCCATCCGTTTTCAAGTCCGCGCGGGGCGTGAAAAGCAGTCCATTGAAATTATTCTCCAAGGCTTAGGCGCCGGGGTCGCCACAACCCCCATCAACAAACCCGTACCCGCCCCGTCCGTCAGAAACCGCTACTTCATCCAACTGCAAAGCTCACCCGTCGCAGGGCAATCACTGCAAGGCTCGGTGCCTGCCCAGTTCCAGGACAAAGAAGTCTTCACCGCACAGCGCACGGTGGATACCGGTACGGTTTACGACATCAATCTGGGTTACTTCGACAACCGTGAACAAGCCGATGTGGCCCTGCAACAGTTAAGCACTCGGTTTCCCAGCGCGGTGGTGAGTTTGTTTGAAACCACAGCCCCCAAGGCTGAGAGCCAGAGCACGAACGCGAACATGACTGCGAATGCGAGCGAAACCTTTACCCCCATCAAAGCCCCCACAGACATCGAAACCACGGCCACCGCCCTGCTCACCAAAGCCCTTGCCGCGCATGACCGAGGCGACTACACCGACGCCATCGAACCGCTGAACTCGCTGCTCAACCTGCCGCCCAACGCCTCATCACGTCAAGGTCAAGCCCTGGCAGGGCAGATTCAATTAAAGCGCGGGGACACGCTGCGCGCACGCGGCGAAATGGAGTTGTTCCTCAAGCTCTACCCTGAAGGCGCAGACAGCGACGAGATCAAACAACTGCTCGCCGGCCTGTCCACGGCCAACGATGCCCCTAAGGCTCGCACCGCAGCAGAGCCCACCTCCACCACCAGCGGCTCCATTTCCCTGTTTTACTTTGGTGGCCAGTCCCAGGTGCGCACGCTGGATTTTCAGAACTCACCTCTGAGCGGCCTGCCTGTTCTGCAATCCGAGAGCAACCTGTCGGCCACCGACCAAAAACAGGTGCAGACCAACGTTGATCTGAACTGGCGCTATCGCGACACTGAAAAAGACATGCGCTTTGTGGTGCGCAATACCTACAGCGCGGACATGATGCCCAACCGGCCCAACATCAACCGTTTGTCGGCCCTGTATTTTGACCAGCGCTCCTTCGTCAACGGCACCAGCTTTCGCATTGGCCGCCAGTCGCCCACGGGTGGCGGTGTGCTCTATCGCTTCGACGGCATCCAGGCGGGCTACAGCTTTGCACCGAAGTGGAAAGTCAATGCGGTGTATGGCCAGCCCACCGACGCCTTGCTCGACACCCGACGCAATTTCTACGGCCTCTCGGTCGATGCCGAAGCTTTGACCAACGAGATCAGTGGCAGCGCCTACGTGATCCAGCAAACCATTGACGGCGAAGTGGACAGACGCGCCCTGGGTACCGAGATGCGCTATTTCAGCAGCGGCGTTTCGCTCTCAGGTCAACTGGACTACGACCAAGTGCTCAACGGCCTGAACATTGTGGCGGTGCAAGGCAATTGGCAACTGCCAGACACCACGGTGTACAACTTTTTGTATGACCGCCGCTCGGCCCCTATGCGCACGCTGGGTAACATTTTGTTCTTCCAAGACCCGGCTTTATTGGCCCCGGCACGGCGCATTTCCGACCTGCTGGGCACGACCTCGATTGAGGTATTGCGTGACCAAGTCAATGGCATCACGGCCTTGCAAAACCAAGCCATGGTAGGTGTCACCACACCGGTGTCCAGCAACTGGCAAGCAGGCTCCAACGTCAACTACACCAACATCGGCGCGATCCAGCCAGTCGCCGTGATTTTGCCCAATGGACAAGCCAGCACGGGCGACTTATGGAGCCTGGGTTTGCAGCTGATTGGCAGCAACCTGTACTCGGTGCGCGACACCCACGTGTTTAACCTGAGCCTGCTCTCTGGCCCCACCTACAACGGCAAACTTTTGTCCTACAACAACCTGTCGGGCGTGAACGAAAAGTTACAGGTCGAACCCTCGCTTCGCTACTACACTCAAACCGACAACACCGACACCACCACCGTGCGTTGGACACCCGGCGTACGCATGACCTACCGCGTGTTGCAGAAAATGTCCATGGAGTCCGAGTTGTCGTATGAAATTGCCGAACGCACTGGCCCCATGGTGGCAGAGACCTCTCGACGTTTGTTTTACTACCTTGGCGCTCGCTACGATTTTTGATTCTGCAACGACAATAAAAAACCAACGATGCTGACTGCTGAACAACTGGCCTTTCGACGTGGCGATGAATGGCTATTCCAGAATGTGAGTTTTGCCATACGGCCCGGACAACTGCTATGGCTGCGGGGGCAAAACGGCCGAGGGAAAACCAGTTTGCTGCGCATCATTGTGGGCCTGACGCCACCGGATCACGGCACATTGCGCTGGCCAAACACATCGCCATCGGAGTCCTCCAACGAGGTGCGGCCACTGACCTACATCGGCCACACCAATGGCCTCAAAGATGATTTGACGGTGACTGAATCCCTGCATTTTTTGGCGCGTTTACACGGCCAGGACTGCGCACCCGACAGCATCACCAAGGCCCTGCGCAAACTGTCCATTCACCACCGAAGCAAACTCCCTGTTCGCACCCTGTCCCAGGGGCAACGTCGGCGTGTGGCGCTGGCGCGATTGGCCTTAGAGCGCGAGGCCTCGCTGTGGGTTCTGGACGAGCCGTTTGACACGCTCGATCAAGACGGCATCCACATCGTCAACGGCTTGATTGAAGGCCATCTGGCTCGCCAGGGCAGCGTCATCCTCACCAGCCACTTGCCTTTGAACTTGAGCGGTGCGCAGATCCACACGCTTGACCTGGATAACACGCTTGACTTGGAAGAGGTCAGCGCCTGATGTCCCCGAACATCTTCACGGTCATGGTCAGTCGTGATCTGCGCTTGGCGAGTCGGCGGCGCATTGAAGCGCTGCTGCCTGTGGGTTTCTTTGTGGTGGCGGCCAGTCTGTTCCCGCTGGGTGTTGGCCCGGAGAGCAGCACGCTGCGGCAAATTGCACCCGGCATCATGTGGGTCTGCGCGTTGCTGTCGGCCATGATGTCACTCAACGCGCTTTACGCCAGCGACTATGCCGACGGCTCACTTGAGCAACTGTTGATCTCCAAGCGCTCCCTGGTGTTGATCGCTGCGGCCAAAGCTGCGGCCCACTGGTTGATGACGGGCGTGCCGTTGATTTTGGCGGCCCCGGTGTTGGGGCTGTTGTTTGACATGAGCGGCACGGCCATCGCCACGCTGACCTTGAGCCTGGTACTGGGCACACCGGTGCTGAGCCTCTTGGGCAGCGTCGGCGCGGCCTTGACATTGGGCCTGCGCAATGGCGGTGTGTTGATTCTCTTGCTGGTGTTGCCACTGTGTATTCCTGTGCTGATTTTCGGCGCAGGTGCTGTGGCCGCTGTTGATGCAGGTCTGTCACCGCGTGCGCATCTGTACCTGTTGGGTGCCTTGCTGTTGCTCACGTCGCTGGGCGCACCGGTGGCCAGTGCTGCAGCTTTGCGCATCTCGGCAGCTTGAAACCAACGACTTTCGACATACCACGCACACGGTCATGAAAATCCCACTTCAATTTTTCACCTTCGCCGCCCCATCCCGGTTTTACCAACTGGCGGGCCACCTCATCCCATGGTTTTACGCGGCGGCAATTTTGCTAGCCGGGGCCGCTCTGTACATCGGCTTCTTCGTCGCCCCCACCGACGCCACCCAAGGCCAGGCCTACCGCATCATCTTCGTCCACGTGCCTGCCGCCTGGATGTCCATGGTGCTCTACCTTGTCATGGCGGGCTGGGCAGCTGTGGGCTGGGCTTTCAATGCGCGGCTGGCCTCCATGGTGGCGCGTGCCCTGGCGCCCACGGGGGCGATGTTCACCTTTTTGGCGCTGTGGACGGGGGCCTTTTGGGGCAAACCCACCTGGGGTGCGTGGTGGGTGTGGGATGCACGCCTGACCTCTGAGTTGATCTTGCTGTTTCTCTACCTGGGCTACATCGCGCTGGTCGAGTCGATTGACGACACGCGCCGCGCTGACCACGCCGGTGCGCTGCTGGCACTGATCGGCGCGATCAATGTGCCCATCATTTACTTCTCCGTCCGCTGGTGGAACACCCTGCACCAAGGGGCCACCATCAGCATGACAGCCGCGCCCAAAATGGCCAGCACCATGTTGACCGCCATGCTGATGATGACGCTTGCTTTTTGGGCCTACGCCTTTGCCGTGGTGTTCACGCGCACGCGGGCCATTATTTTGGAGCGCGAAAAAAATGCGCAATGGGTTCAAGCACTTACTCACAAGCCAACACAGGGGGCACGATGAACTGGAACAACGCGGATGAATTTTTCGCCATGGGCGGCTATGGCCTGTACGTCTGGGGCTCTTACGGCATGGTGACACTGTGGATGCTGCTGGAGCCCGTCTTGACGCAACGCCGACTCCAGCGCGCACGCCAGCAAGCCGCTGCTCACACTTCACAGGACGCCTGAGATGAAACCACGCCATCAACGCATCGCCATTGCCGCTGGCATGGTGGCCGTCGTCGGGGTTGCTGCAGCCCTGGTGCTCAGCGCCTTTCAAAGCAACCTTGTGTTCTTTTATTCCCCTACGCAAATCACGTCCAACGAAGCGCCAACCGGCCACACCTTTCGACTGGGCGGCCTGGTGGAGGCGGGCAGCGTCAAACGCGACGGTGTGCGCGTCAACTTCGTGGTGACCGATACCGTCAAAACCGTGCCAGTTCGCTTTGAGGGCATCTTGCCCGACCTCTTCAAAGAGGGCAAAGGCGTGGTGGCCCAAGGGCAACTGCGCGACGGCGTGTTTGTCGCCAAAGAGGTGTTGGCTAAGCACGACGAGAACTACATGCCGCCCGAGGCCGCTGAGGCGCTGAAAAATGCCGGCAAAACCAATCAACAAACCGCCACCACCGTGGTGATGGAGAGCAAACCATGATTCCTGAAATCGGCCACTTTATTCTGTGGTTGGCCCTGGGCCTGGCCATCGCGCTGGGCACCGTGCCCATGGTCGGTGCAGCGCGTGGACGAGAGGACTGGATGGCGCTGGCCCGCCCATTAACGCAGATGCTGTTTGGGCTGGTGGTGCTGGCCTTCGCCTGCCTCGTCATCTCCTTCGTGCGCCATGACTTCTCGGTGCTGTACGTGGCCTCCAACTCCAACACAGCGCTGCCCTTGCAATACCGCATTGCGGGCGTCTGGGGTGGCCATGAAGGCTCATTGCTGCTGTGGATGCTGATGCTGTGCCTGTGGATGCTGGCCGTGGCGCGTTACAGCCGCCATTTGCCACTGCCCGTGCTGGCACGCATTCTGTCGGTAATGGGTCTGGTCAGTGTGGGCTTTCTCTTGTTCATGCTCGTCACCTCCAACCCGTTTGACCGACTGTTCCCCGTGCCCGCCGATGGGCGTGACTTGAACCCCTTGTTGCAAGATCCGGGCATGGTCTTTCACCCGCCCTTGCTCTACATGGGCTACGTCGGGTTCTCGGTGGCTTTTGCCTTTGCCATTGCGGCGCTGATTGGCGGTAACCTGGACGCCACCTGGGCCCGCTGGACGCGCCCCTGGACCACGGTGGCCTGGATGTTCCTGACCATTGGCATTGC
>CANCDA010000124.1 GCA_947374705.1 Comamonadaceae bacterium
GCCGTACCGGTCAAGGTGACGAAATCCACCTCGGGATCCATTAGCAAATTCATTGCGAAATTTTGCTCACGGTTGCGCGTGGTGATGCCCCAAACGGCGTTTTTGAGGTGGTTGTAGTCCTTCAAGGTCTTGAACACGGCAGAGCTGCCGCGAATCTCCGTCACGCGGGCATACAGGCTGGGCTCACCCGGTGCTTCGAAGTAGATGAACTGGTTGATCATCAGACTCGGCACGATGGGGCCGGTGATGCGGTAGAAGGTGTGCGGGCCTTGCTGCCAGCTTTCCACGGTCTGCCCGTGGGTCGTCCAAAAATCGACCGGCAAAGCCAGTGCACCGGAGTAGAGCAAATCGCCGTCTTCCAGCACTTTGTCGTTTTGGTAATCATCGGTCGCAAGACCCAAAGCGCGGGCTTTGACGCGCATGTTGATGTCTTTGGACACCAGCACGACTTCACGCGGGGCAAACTGCTGGCGCAGCGCCTCGACGACGCCCAAAATTTGATTGTCCGCCTTGCCCTGGGGCAAGCTGGCGGGCAGGGTGTAGCTCAGCGATTGGGTTTGAAAAAAGAGCTTGCCACCGGCCTCGCGATGCCCTGTACTGCCTAACTCCAATCCAAGCGCCATGTCGGCACAGGGAATACCGGCCAGTGCGTCCAGCGTGCGGCTGGTTTGGCGCGCATTGCGGGCGACTTCGGTCATGCCCTTTTTGTGGCCGTCCAGTTCTTCCAGCACGATCATGGGCAGGAAGATGTCGTGCTCTTCAAAGCGGAACAAGCACATGGGGTCGTGCATCAGCACATTGGTGTCCAGCACGAACAGTTTGGTGGGGCCAGTGGACTTGGTTTTCTTTGTTTTGACGCCGGTGTTTGGGCCTGCCGCAGCAGAAGGCTTCAATGCAGTGGTGGCCTTGTTGCCTTGTGGTGTGGGTGCTGGGGTGAGTGTGGCAATGAGCGGGCTGGCTGCTGGCTTGACCATAGCCGACTGCACCTTGGCTTGTTGCGCCTTGGGTGGGGCGTTAAGGTTCTGCCGGGGCATCTCTGGCGGCGTCGATTTTTTGACTTGCGTCGCGGCCTTGGGTCGGCTTGGGGCTTGAACATCAAAGGCGTCTGGGCTTAGCAAGGCAGCTCGTTTGAGGGGGGCGGGAGGTAGGGGCATGGGTGGGTCGTTTCAGAAAGAAAAAAAGCCGTCAGGGATTCCGTGACGGCTTTTCAGGGTTGGGCGCGGTAACTGTTATCAACGGCATGGGCCCATTATGCATAGAGCCGATCCTTCGCGCACATTCAAATGGCGGGGGGCAGGCGCTAAGCTGCTTTTTTCAGAACTTTGACGGCCTTGAGCACTTCGTCAACATGACCGAGCACTTTGAGCCCACGCCACTCTTGCTTGAGAGTGCCGTCTGCGCCGATCAAGAAGGTGCTGCGCTCAATGCCTTTGACCTTTTTGCCGTACATGATCTTGTTTTTGACCACGCCGAACATGTGGCACATCTTTTCTTCGGTGTCCGCAATCAACTCAAACGGCAGTTCGAGCTTGGCTTTGAACTCATCGTGAGATTTCATGTTGTCACGTGAGACGCCAAACACCTGCGCCCCCGCTTTGACGAAATCTTTGTATTTGTCCCGAAACAGCATGGCTTCTGTGGTGCAGCCAGGCGTATTGTCTTTGGGATAGAAGTACAAAACGACCGTTTGACCGTTGTGTGAGGTGTTCGAAACCTTAACGCCACTGGTAGCATTAGCTTCGAATTCCGGGAGGAGTTTATTGACAACGATCGCCATATGCCTTCAATCTTGGGTGACAAACTATGTCATTGACAGTCAAAAACACTTGGGTAGTGACAGGATCACCAAGCGAATGTTGACATTAACCTAGTATTTTACCTTGAAAACACGAATTTTGACAGAGCACGGACTACGGGGTTTCCATGAGTAAAGCGGCCACGACATGGCGGCCTTCACCCGCCAGGATGTTGTAGGTGCGACAAGCCGCTGCCGTGTCCATGGTCTCGATGCCGATGCGTCGGCTTGCCAGCTTGGCCAGCCACGCGGGTTGCGGGAAATGCAAGCGCAGGCCACTGCCAAACAGGATGAGCTCGGGCGCCAGATCGGCCAACTGGTCAAAGTGCGTCTGGCTTAAATCGCTAAAACGAGTGCAAGCCCAGTCAAACCGCTCACCCCGCGAGCCCACCACCAAGCTGGTGGTCATTTTTTCTCCATTCAGCGCAATCCAGCCCGAGCCGTAGCCGGTAATGGATTGAACATCGAATTTGTCAGGCTGTAATTTCATGATGTAAGGCGGAACTGTGGTCAAATTATAGGTTTCGCCGAGTGCGACCCACCTTCGGAGTGATTTTGAGAACGATTCAAAAATCGGCCAAATTGGCCAACGTCTGTTACGACATCCGCGGCCCCGTCATGGAGCGGGCCAAGCAGATGGAGGAAGAAGGCCACACCATCATCAAGCTCAACATTGGCAACTTGGCCGTGTTTGGTTTCGATGCGCCTGAAGAAATCCGCCAGGACATGATACGTAATCTACCCAATGCGGCGGCGTATTCGGACAGCAAGGGCATATTTGTTGCCCGCAAAGCCGTCATGCAGTACACGCAAGAGCAAGGCATCAAAGGTGTTTCTCTAGACGACATTTACCTCGGTAACGGCGCCAGCGAATTGATTGTCATGGCCACCAACGGCTTGCTCAATGACGGCGACGAAATGCTGTTGCCCGCGCCCGACTATCCGCTGTGGACAGCGGCGGTCAGCCTCTCAGGCGGCACGCCTGTGCACTACATGTGCGACGAGTCCAATGGCTGGATGCCCGACCTGGACGACATCCGCGCCAAGATCACACCCAAAACCAAAGGCATCGTGGTCATCAACCCCAACAACCCGACGGGCGCGCTGTACTCAGACGCCTTGCTCAAAGGCATTGTTGCGATTGCCCGTGAGCATGGCTTGGTCATCATGGCCGACGAGGTGTATGACAAGGTGCTGTACGACGGCGTTACCCACACCGCTCTGGGCAGCTTGTCGGACGACGTGTTGACCCTCACCTTCAACTCGCTGAGCAAGAGCTACCGCTCCTGTGGTTACCGCGCGGGCTGGTTGGTGGTGTCGGGTGACAAAAAATCGGCCAAAGACTACATTGAGGGGCTCAATATGTTGTCCTCGATGCGCTTGTGCGCTAACGTGCCTGGCCAGTGGGCGATTCAAACCGCGTTGGGCGGCTACCAGACGATCAATGATCTTGTCGGTGAAGGCGGGCGTTTGCGCCGCCAGCGTGACGTGGCCTATGAGTTGATCACCGCCATTCCCGGTGTGAGCTGCGCCAAACCCAGCGCAGGCTTGTACATGTTCCCCAAGCTCGACCCCGCTATCTACCCGATTGAAGATGACCAGGCCTTTGTGCTGGAAATGCTGCAAGAAACGCGGGTGCTCTTGGTGCAAGGCACGGGCTTCAATTGGCCCCAGCCCGATCACTTCCGCATTGTTTTCTTGCCGCATGAAGACGACCTGCGCGAAGCCATAGGCCGCGTGGCCAAGTTTCTTGAGCAGTATCGCAAGCGCCACGCACGCGCCTGATGGGCGTTGAAATGAAAAGTTTGAAATTTAGGAAATCATGAAAGCAATTCAAGTCGGCCTACTGGGCATTGGCACCGTGGGCTCGGGCACCTTTAACGTGCTCCAGCGCAACCAGGAAGAAATCAAACGCCGCGCCGGGCGTGGCATCGAAATCACCATGGTGGCCGATCTGGACACCGCCCGCGCTCAGGCCGCAGTAGGCGCAGGCGTGCAAGTCGTGGCTGATGCACGCGCCGTCATCGCCAACCCGGATATCGACATCGTCATCGAGCTGATCGGCGGCTACGGCATCGCCAAGCAACTCGTGCTCGAAGCCATTGAGGCGGGCAAGCACGTCGTCACCGCCAACAAGGCGCTGCTGGCCGTGCACGGCACCGAGATTTTTGCCGCCGCGCACCGCAAAGGCGTGATGGTGGCCTTTGAGGCCGCCGTGGCGGGGGGTATTCCCATCATCAAGGCCCTGCGTGAGGGTTTGACGGCCAACCGCATTCAGTGGCTGGCCGGCATCATCAACGGCACCACCAATTTCATCTTGTCCGAGATGCGTGACAAAGGACTGGACTTCGGCACCGTGCTCAAACAAGCGCAAGCCCTGGGCTATGCCGAGGCCGACCCCACCTTTGACATCGAAGGCGTGGACGCCGCGCACAAAGTCACCCTCATGTCGGCGATTGCCTTTGGCATCCCCGTGCAGTTTGACAAAGCCTATGTGGAAGGCATCACCCAACTGGGCGCGCAAGACATCAAATACGCTGAGCAACTGGGCTACCGCATCAAGCTGCTGGGCATTGCCAAACGTCGGCAAGCCGACGTGGCCAAAGGCATGGCCGACGGCATCGAGCTGCGTGTGCACCCCAGCCTGGTGCCCGCCAAGCGCTTGATTGCCAATGTCGAAGGCGCGATGAACGCTGTGATGGTGCATGGCGACGCCGTGGGCACCACGCTCTATTACGGCAAGGGCGCGGGCAGCGAGCCCACCGCCAGCGCGGTGATTGCCGACCTGGTGGACATCACCCGCCTGCACACCGCAGACGCCGCCCAGCGCGTGCCCCACCTCGCCTTCCAGCCCGACGCCATGAGTGATCTGCGCGTGCTGCCCATGAGCGAAGTGGTGACGAGCTATTACCTGCGCCTGAGCGTGTCAGACCAGCCCGGCGTGCTGGCCCAAGTCACCGGCATTTTGGCGGCGCTTGGCATCAGCATCGACGCGGTCTTGCAACGCGAAGCTGACGAAGTGGGCGGCGAGGGTGCTACCGCCACCGACCTCATCATTCTGACCCATGACACCGTGGAAGGCATCATGAACCAGGCGCTCACCCAGATGCAGGCGCTACCCACCGTGCTGGCGCCCATCGTGCGCATTCGCAAGGAAGAGTTGGTCTGATGAAGGACCTGAGCACACGTGCGGCCTCCAACGACAAGTCAGACCGCAAACGCTTCTGCGAAATCCTGCTCGAAGGCCTGGCCCCCGATGGCGGCCTGTACTTGCCTGAGAGCTATCCGCAGGTCGATGCAGCCACGCTCTCCAAATGGCGCGGCCTGTCTTACGCTGATCTGGCGTTTGAAGTCTTGTCGCTCTACATCGACGACATTCCTGCGGCTGACTTGAAGGCGATTTGCCGCAAGACCTATACCGCAGAAGTGTTTGGTACGGCTGAGATCGTGCCGCTCAAAAAATTGCAAGATGGTCTGTACCTCGAAGCCCTGTCCAACGGCCCCACGCTGGCCTTCAAAGACATGGCCATGCAGTTGCTGGGAAATTTGTTTGAATACGAGCTGGCACGCCGTGGTGAAGAGCTCAACATCCTGGGTGCAACCAGCGGCGACACCGGCAGCGCGGCCGAATACGCCATGCGCGGCAAGCAAGGCGTGCGCGTCTTCATGACCAGCCCCTATGGCCGCATGAGCCCCTTCCAGCAGGCTCAGATGTTCAGCCTGCAAGACGCCAACATCCACAACCTCGCGGTCAAAGGTGTGTTTGACGATTGCCAGGACATGGTCAAGGCAGTGTCCAACGATTTGGCCTTCAAGCGACAGTACAAAATCGGCACGGTGAATTCGATCAACTGGGCGCGATTGATGGCCCAAGTGGTTTACTACTTTGCGGGCTACTTTCAAGCCACGAAAAACAGCCCCCACCCCAACCCTCCCCCAGCGGGGGAGGGAGAAACTCAGAAAGTCAGTTTCAGCGTTCCCTCCGGCAACTTCGGCAACGTCTGCGCTGGCCATGTGGCGCGCATGATGGGTTTGCCGATTGACCATTTGGTGGTGGCCACCAATGAGAACGATGTGCTGGACGAGTTCTTCCGCACCGGCGTGTACCGCGTGCGCGGGAGTGCCGACACGCATGAGACTTCCAGCCCGTCGATGGACATCTCCAAAGCCTCCAACTTCGAGCGTTTTGTATTTGATCTGCTGGGCCGTGATGGCGAGAAAACGCGCAGCCTGTTTCACGACCAACTCAACGCCACAGGCCGGTTTGATTTGAGCGCCGACCCCGCTTTTGCCCAGGCCGCTCAAGCCTACGGCTTCGTCAGCGGCAAGAGCACCCACGCCGACCGCTTGGCCACCATCCGCGACACGCACCAGCGTTTCGGCGTGATGATCGACACCCACACGGCCGATGGCCTGAAGGTGGCGCGTGAGCACCTCACACCCGGTGTGTCCATGATCGTGTTGGAGACCGCTTTGCCCATCAAATTCGCCGAAACGATTGTGGAGGCGCTGGGCTGCGAGCCGGACAGGCCCGCTAAATTCATCGGCATTGAAGCCCTGCCCAAACGGGTGCAGGTGATGGACGCTGACGTGCAGGCGGTCAAGGCCTATATCACCCAGCATTGCGCATGAAAGTCATCGGCTTCGCGGGCTTCTCTGGTTCTGGCAAAACCACGTTGGTAGAGCGCCTCATTCCCGCACTGCGCCTGCGCGGGCAACGCGTCTCGGTCGTCAAACACGCCCACCATAAATTCGACATCGACCACCCTGGCAAAGACACCCGTCGTCACCGCGAGGCGGGTGCTTTTGAGGTGGTAGTGGCCTCCAACCAGCGTCTGGCCCTGATGCGCGAGTTTGAAAAACCTGGTGCCCTCAGCGTTCATCACCTGATCGCCGAGTTGTACGACGGCGTGGACTGGGTGCTGGTGGAAGGCTTTAAGGAAAGCGACATCCTCAAGATCGAAGTCTGGCGTGCCGTTACCGGCAAACCCGCGCGCTACATGGAAGACGACTTCGTCGTCGCCATCGCCACTGATTCGCCCGCGCAAATGCCCCACCCCACCACCCGCGACGTGCTGGACCTCAACGACAGCGACGCCGTGGCCGACTGGCTCATGGCGCATGCGGATCGCTTTGAGTACGACCGGGGCTGACCCCAAGTCATTGCCAAGTCACTGCACTCACTGCCATGAACGTGCCACGCTCTACCTTCCCCCCTTTGAAGTCATTGGACGACGCGCTGGCCGAGCTGCTCAGCCACGCTAGCCCCTTGGCGGCCACAGAGTACGTCAACACCTTCGACGCCGATGGCCGGGTGCTGGCGGCTGATCTGGTGTCGGCCCTGCATGTGCCCCCGCAAGACAACAGCGCCATGGACGGCTACGCCCTGCGCTGTGCCGATGTGCCCACACCCGGCGTGGTGCTACCCGTGTCGCAACGCATTGCGGCAGGCAGCAACGGGCAACCGCTACTGCCCGGCAGCGTGGCCCGCATCTTCACTGGCGCGCCGATTCCCGCAGGCGCTGACACGGTGGTCATGCAAGAAGACTGCGAAGCGCTGGGCGATACCGCCACGGTGCGGGTTAAGACCACGCCGCAACTCGGCCAATGGATTCGCCGCGC
>CANCDA010000125.1 GCA_947374705.1 Comamonadaceae bacterium
TCGTCGTAGCTGAGCCAGCTGGCCAGCATGCGACGGTCACGCGGCTCGGGGAAGGAGGAACCGATGCGCACACAGGCCGTCTCGATACCGTAGCGGTCAAAGTAAAAGCGCGACAGGTCTTCGCCAAAGGCTTTGCTCACGCCGTAAAAGCCGTCGGGCCGGGGCGGCATGTCAGTGGTGAGGGTTTGCGACTGGCGGTAAAAGCCGGTGACGTGGTTAGAGCTGGCAAACACCACGCGCTTGACGCCATGCAGGCGCGCCGCCTCGTAGAGGTTGTACACGCCGATGATGTTGGCTTGCAGGATGGGCTCGAACGGGCCTTCGACCGAGTAGCCGCCCAGGTGAACGATGGCGTCCACGCCCTGCACCATCGCCTTGACGGCAGCGCCATCGGCCAAGTCGGCCAGCATGACTTCTTCGCCCGTGCGTTCGGGGCCAAAGTCGGCTTTGTCTGAGAGGCGCAGCACGTCGCAATTGGCTTTGAGCCGATCACGCAGCGCGGTGCCCAACCCACCCGCAGCACCGGTGAGCAATAGTTTGTGATGTGTCTTGATCGTCATGGCGGTGTGTCCCTATCTGTGCGTGGTGAGCCCTATGGGTGGGGCCGGTGGGCCGAGTTTATCCACGATCTCTCGCCCTTCTTTTCTGCGGACTCCAACGGTTTCCATTACTGCATCGATGTGATGGAAAGAAAAGTACGGTCTTAAGGGTTTGTACCGGAGGCGACAGTTCTTTCAAGACGACATACTCAGATTAAGGTAGCCCAATGTCCTACCCTTCAATGCACCAAAGATTTGAGTTACCACAAGGAGTTCCCTCATGTTGAAGCGATTTAAATCAGTGCTGACAATGGGCTTGAGCTTGCTGGCTTTGTCATCACTGGCCCAAGATCGCTGGCCCAGTCGTGCGATCAAAATCATTGTGCCTGTAGCGGCGGGTGGCAATGTGGACATCGTGGCCCGAACATTGGCCAGGGAATTGTCCAAGAGTCTGGGGCAAGCGGTGGTGGTGGAAAACCGGCCCAGTGCCGCGTCTTTGGTGGGCACACAACTGGTGGCCAAGTCGGCACCGGATGGCTACACCTTGTTAGCCACGTCGAGCACGTTTTTCTCGGCCCCCTTGATCATGAAAAATGCGGGTTATGACCCCACCCGTGATTTCGAAGCGATCAGCCTGACCTGCAAAGCGCCCATGATGTTGGTGTCAGGGCAATCAGTCCAGGTCAAAAACCTGGCCGACCTGGTGCAGCAAGCCAAGGCGCAACCCGGCGGCTTTAGCGTCGCCAGCAGCGGCAACGGCTCAACCGGCCACATTGCCAGCGAAGTGTTTGCCAACCGCGCTGGCATCAAGATGCTGAACATTTTTTACAAAGGCAACGCGCAAGCCCTTGTTGACGTGATCAGTGGTCAAACGCAATTGATGTTTGACCAGATCAGCACGGCCATGACCCATGTGCGTTCTGAAAAATTGCGTCCCCTGGCTGTGACCAGCAGCACCCGCTCAACCCTGTTTCCGGATGTGCCAACCATTGCTGAGTTGGGCTTCCCAGGCTATGAAGATGTCACGCTCAATATGCTGCTGGCCCCCGCCGGAACACCGAAGGACATTGTGCAACGCCTGCATGCAGAGGTGCTCAAGGCCTACGCTCAGCCAGGTTTGGTCGCTCAATTCGCCGAGCGGGGCATAGACCTGGAGGCTAGCGCTTCACCGGACCAGTTCGCTCAGTTGATCCGCTCTGAAGTGGCGCGACTCGCCAAGCTCTCCAGTGAGGCGGGCATCAAAGCCGAGTGAGGGCGCTGCGCAGCTCGCCCGTAACGGAACAAAACTCAGGGTAAACACTGACCTCCAGCGAAGGTTAGGCACTTGAATTGGTTATTTTTTATAACCATAATGTCTTCTTCAAGAAAGCCACCATGACGTCCCCAGATTTACACATTGACATTCGCGGCGCGCAGCAAGAAGTTGCCGTCATCCGCCTCACGCGCGCCAAAAAACGCAACGCCATCAACGACGCGTTGATCCTGGCCATCCGCGATGCCTTTGACGGCCTGCCCGCCACCGTGCGCGCCGCCGTGATTGACGGCGAGGGTGAGCATTTTTGCGCGGGCCTGGATTTGTCTGAACTCCAAGAGCGCGACGCCGGCCAGGGCCTGATGCATTCGCGCATGTGGCACGCCGCGCTGGAACGGGTGCAGTACGGGCCCGTGCCGGTGATTGCAGCGCTGCACGGCGCGGTGGTGGGCGGCGGGCTGGAACTGGCCAGTGCTTGCCACATCCGCGTGGCCGATGAGACCACTTTCTATGCGTTGCCCGAAGGCTCGCGCGGCATTTTTGTCGGCGGCGACGGCTCGGTGCGCATCCCGCGTTTGATTGGCGCTGCGCGCATGACCGACATGATGATGACGGGCCGCGTGATCAGCGCTGCCGAGGGTGAGCGCATTGGCTTGGCCCAGTACCTCGTGCCCACCGGCAGCGCGTTCGATAAAGCCTTTGAGCTGGCCACGCGTGTGGCAGCCAACGCGCCGCTGACCAATTACGCGCTGATGCACGCCCTGCCCCGCATTGCCGAGCAGCCCGCCGACCAAGGCTTTTTCACCGAGGCCATGATGGCCGCCATTGCGCAAAGCGCGCCCGAAGCCAAGCAAAGAGTGCGCGACTTTTTGGAAGGCAAGGCGGGCACCAAGGTGCAGAAATCGTGATGACACAGGCATGCCCCCACCCCTGCCCTCCCCCAGTGGGGGAGGGAGTCAGTCAGGACACCCGCGCCACGATACAAAGCCGCGCACGACGGGCGTTTGAATTACTCCTTCCCCCTTTGGGGGAAGGTTGGGATGGGGGCTCGCTCGCCAGCCTCACCCAAGCATTTGAGTGAGCCAGGGAAAAGACCCATGATCACACCAAAATTCCGCCCCCTCACCTTCGGCGTCACCCGCATCACGCTGCGTGACGGCGCGCCCGGCACGCAGTACCTGCAAGCTGAGCAGCCCCTGACTGCCTACCCCGAGCGCATCAGTGACCGGCTGCAACACTGGGCGCAGACCGCGCCGGATCGCAGCTTCATGGCGCGGCGTGAGAAGTTGGCTGATGGCAGCACGGGGGACTGGCGGCATGTCACTTATGCCCAGGCCTGGGCAGGTGCGCGCAGCATTGCGCAGGCCTTGATTGATAGGGGCTTGAACGCGGAGCGCCCCGTCGTCATCTTGTCCGAGAACGACCTGGAGCACGCCACCCTCGCGCTGGGTTGCCTGGTGGCGGGCGTGCCTTATGTGCCCACCTCACCGCCCTACTCGCTGGTGAGCCAGGACTTTGACAAACTCAAGCACGTAATGCGCACGGTCACGCCCGGCCTGGTGTTTGCAGCGGACGCGGCGCGCTATGGCAAGGCCATAGCAGCGGCGGTGAGTGCGGACATTGAAATCGTGCTGACCAGAGGTGCCCTGGAAGGTCGAGCCGTCACCCGCTTTGCCGATATGGCCGCCACCGCACCCACCCCCGCAGTGGACGAGGCCATGGCCGCCACCGGCCCGGACACCATCACCAAATTTCTCTTTACCAGCGGCTCAACCAAACTGCCCAAAGCCGTCATCAACACCCAGCGCATGTGGTGCGCCAATCAGCAGCAAATGGCCCAATCCATGCCGGTGCTGACCGATGCGCCGCCCATCCTGGTGGACTGGCTGCCCTGGAACCACACCTTTGGTGGCAACCACAATTTCGGCATGGTGATCTACCACGGCGGCACGATGTACATCGACGACGGCAAGCCGACCCCTGCGCTCATGGGCGAAACCCTGCGCAACCTGCGCGAGGTCGCACCCACGGTGTACTTCAACGTGCCCACCGGCTTTGAGGCGATTGCCAACGCCATGAAAACAGACGACGCCTTGCGCAAGAACCTGCTCTCGCGAGTGCGCATGTTTTTCTACGCTGGTGCGGCGCTGGCCCAGCCGATTTGGGACAGCTTATATGAATCCGAGGAGCGTGAGATTGGCGAGCGCATCGTGATGAACACGGGCTTAGGAATGACCGAGTCAGGCCCCTTTGCCATCTCGGTCAACAGCCCCAACGTGCGCGCGGGCGACTTGGGCGTACCCACCCCCGGCATGGTGCTCAAGCTGGTGGACATGGACGGCAAGACCGAGGTGCGCTACCAAGGCCCCAACGTCACGCCCGGCTACTGGCGCGCGCCGCAAGAGACGGCAGAGGCCTTTGACGAGGAAGGTTTTTTCAAAACCGGCGACGCGGTGAAGTGGATTGACGAAACCGATATCCACCAAGGCCTGAAGTTTGATGGCCGCATTGCCGAAGACTTCAAGCTCGCCACCGGAACCTTTGTCAGCGTCGGGCCGCTGCGCGCCAAAATCATTGCGGCAGGCGCACCCTACATCCAGGACGTGGTGCTGACCGGCATCAACCTGAAGGAAGTCGGCGCCATGGTGTTCCCCACGGCTGCCGTACGCACGCTCAGCGGCCTGCCCGCCAGCACGGCGATGGCCGATGCGCTGAGCAGCGCGCCAGTGCTGGCGCATTTCCAAACCGTGCTCAACACGCTGGCACAAACCGCCACCGGCAGCGCCAACCGCATTGCCCGCCTGTGCCTGCTGGCCGAGCCGCCCACCATTGACCGGGGTGAGATCACCGACAAGGGTTCGATCAACCAGCGCGCCGTGCTGGCGCACCGGGCCGATACAGTGGCTGCTTTACATGACGATGGCTTGAACGTTATCCTCAAACCCGGTACTTGAGATGAGTAAAACCGTTATTTTTGAAGTTCAAGTCCAGTTCGGCGACTGTGATCCGGCCGGGATTGTGTTCTTCCCCAACTTCTCGAAGTGGATGGACGCGTCTTCGCTCAACTTCTTTGTGCAGTGCGGCGTGCTGCCCTGGCGCGAGCTGGTCAAGACCACCGGCATCGTCGGTACGCCGCTGCTGGAGATCCACACCAAATTCATGCGCCCTGCCACCTATGGCGAGACGATTCAGATCCACACCAGCGTCGAAGAATGGCGAGAGAAGGTGTTCATCCACCGCCACATCGTCAAGCGCGGTGATGAGCTGCTGTGCGAAGGCACCGAAACCCGCGCCTTCGTCATCCGCCCACCGGGTGAGCCCGACCGCATCAAAGCCATTCCTGTTCCCGCGGACATCAAAGCCAAATGCCTTTGATGTCTTGACCCATCACCACTGCCCTTCGCCTTTATCAACCCAAGCAACCCCAGGAGACACACCATGAAATCAAATCCAAAAATCGTCGCTTCCACCATCAACACAGCCATCACCACAGCCATTGCCCTCCTGCTATCAGGCGCTGCCCTGGCCGACGTCACCATCGGCGTCGTGCTGCCGCTCACCGGCCCTACTTCGGCCCTGGGCATCCCGATGAAAAACGCCATCGGCATGTGGCCGACCAGCATTGCCGGGCAAAAGCTCAACGTCATCATTCTGGACGACGCCACCGATCCCACCCTGGCCTCCAAAAATGCACGCCGCTTGGTCAGTGAAGACAAGGTGGACATGCTGATGGGATCGGCCGCCACACCCGCTGCCAATGCCGTGGCCGCCATCGCCGCCGAGTCCGGCACTATGCAACTGAGCTTCTCGCCCATTGACGTGTCCACAGCCAAGGCCCCATGGTCGTACAACATGCCCCAGTCCACGCTGGTGATGTCACACGCACTGGTGCAGCACATGAAGAAAAACGGCGTCAAGACGGTGGGCTTTCTGGGCTACGCCGACGCGTTTGGCGAACTGTTCCTGCGTGACATGAAGATCAAGATGGCCGGCACGGATGTGAAGTTTGTCTCTGAGGAGCGCTTTGCCCGCACCGATACCAGCGTCACCGCGCAAGCCTTGAAGGTCACGGCGGGCAACCCAGACGCGATCTTCATCGTGGCCTCTGGCAGTGGCGCGGCCATGCCGCACAAAGCGCTGATCGAGCGCGGCTACAAAGGCAAGATTTACCAAACCCACGGCGCGGCCTCGCGTGACCTGATGCGCGTAGGCGGTAAAGATGTGGAAGGTGGCTACGTGGTCGCAGGCCCCGGCGTGGTGGCCGAGCAATTGCCTGCCAACCACCCGAGCAAGGCCGTCGCCCTGAAGTTCGTGCAGGACTGGGAGAAGACCTACGGCCCGAACAGCCGCAACACCTTTGCCGGCCATGCTTATGACGCCTCGATCATTCTGCAAAAAATCATTCCCATTGCGCTGAAAACGGCCAAGCCAGGCACGCCTGAATTCCGGGGCGCTTTGAAGGCCGCCATGGAAAATTCGGGCCCTATCCCGCTGTTCCACGGCACGGTGAACTACACCGCCACCAACCACGGCGGCTACACCGACGACACCGGTGTGATCATGCGCATCGTCAACGGCGACTGGAAGCTGGACTCGGTCACGACCAAGTAAGCCGAACGTTCAAACCTCTCTGAGAAGGCACCGCACATGGATTTGAATATCGCGAGCATTTTGATGCTTGATGGCCTGACCAACGCCGCGATTTATGCGCTGCTGGGCTTGGCCACGGTGCTGGTGTTCTCGGTCACCCGCATCATCTTCATCCCGCAGGGTGAATTTGTGACCTATGGTGCCCTGACGCTGGCGATTTTTCAAACCGGGCAAGTGCCTGGCACGGTGTGGCTGCTGCTCTTGCTGGCCGCACTGGCCGCGCTGGCCGAGGGCTGGCAACACTGGCAACGCCAACATGTGGTGATGCAGGCGGCCGTAGCCGCACTCAAGGTGATGGTACTGCCCAGCGTCATTGCAGCGCTGGCGGTGTGGGCCGCACCGCTGCAACTGCCGCTGCTGGTGCAAGCCGCCCTCACCTTGGCCATCGTGGCTGCGTTCGGGCCGCTGGTGTACCGGCTGGCTTACCAGTCGCTGGCCGATGCCTCGTCGCTGGTGCTGTTGATTGTCTCGGTCGGCGTGCACTTTGCTTTGACGGGTTTGGGCCTTTTGTTTTTTGGCGCCGAGGGTTACCGCAACCCCTCGTTCTGGGACGAGCGCTTTGCCGTCGCGGGCCTGTCCATCACGGGGCAGACCGTCATCATGTTTGTTGCTACCGTGGCCTTGATGGTGCTGCTGTGGCTGTTTTTTGAGCGCACGCTGTACGGCAAAGCCTTGCGTGCCACGGCGGTGAACCGCCTGGGCGCGCGGCTGATGGGCATCTCGTCCCAAAGCGCGGGCCAGCTCACGCTGATGATGGCGGCACTGATTGGTGCGCTCTCGGGCCTGCTGATCGGCCCGACCACCACCGTGTTTTATGACTCTGGTTTTTTGATTGGTCTCAAGGGTTTTGTAGCGGCGGTAGTCGGTGGGCTTGCCAGCTACCCCGTTGCGGCACTGGGCGCTTTGCTGGT
>CANCDA010000126.1 GCA_947374705.1 Comamonadaceae bacterium
GGCCGCATGTGCCCCGCGTGTCGCCAACCCATGGCGCAGTGCCAATGCTTGTCGGCCGCGCAGGCCAAGGTGGCAGCCGCTCAAGCAGCGTCTGATGGCGTGGTGCGGGTGCAGCGCGAAAGCAAGGGCCGTGGCGGCAAAAGCGTCACGCTGGTTAAAGGCTTGGTGATGGATGCCGCGCAACTGACGCAACTGGCCAAGCAGCTCAAGGCAGCTTGTGGCTCGGGCGGCACGGTGAAAGACGGCGTGATTGAGGTGCAAGGCGACCATGTGGAGGTGGTCATGGCCGCGCTGGCGAAGCAGGGCCATCGCGTGAAACGGGTTGGGGGATAAGCCATGACCAACCCAAACACTTTCCGCCGCCACCTGCTGTGTGCAGCCCTCGCCAACTTGGCCCTGCCCGCGCTGGCGCAGAGCAACAAAATTTTAAAAATCATCGTGCCTTTTGCCACCGGCGGTGCCAACGATGTGTTTGCGCGTCAGATGGCCAAGCTCTTGAGCGAGATGCGCGCACAAGCCGTGGTGGTAGAAAACAAACCCGGCGCGGGTGGCAACGTGGGCACGGAGCAGGTGGTGCGCAGCGTGGCCGATGGCACGACGCTGCTCTTGGGCCATACCGGCACGGTTTCCATCAACCCGGCGCTGTACGGCAACCTCAAGTTCGACACGCAAAAAGACCTGTTGCCCGTGGCCATGTTTGCCTCCTCTGCGTTGGTGTTGGTCGTGCCCGCAGCGTTCCCAGCCAAAACCATTGAAGAGTTGCTGGCGCTGGCCGCTGCCAAACCCGGCGGCTTCAACTACGGCTCCAGCGGCAACGGCACGGGCTCACACCTGAGCGGCGAGTTGCTGGCCTACAAGACCGGCTCCAAGCTCACGCACGTGCCCTACAAAGGCACAGCCCCCGCGTTAACCGATCTAGTGGGTGGGCAGGTGCAGTTCATGTTCAGCGTGATTCCCCCGGCCCTGGCGCTCATCAAGAGTGGCCGCCTGCGCGCCATTGCCGTCACCGGCAGCCAGCGCCTGGCCAGCATGCCTGACGTGCCCACCATGGGTGAATCCAGCCTGCCCGGCCTGGCCTTGTTTGAAAGCTCACTCACCTACGGCCTGCTTGCGCCACGCGGCACGCCGGAGGCCATCGTCAAAGAGTTATCAGCGCAGGTGCTCAAGGCCGCAGCGACAGCAGAGTTTCAGAGCCGCTTGAGTTCGGAAGGCGCGGTACTGCGACTGGGCAACTCCGGCGAGTACGCCGCACAAATTCGCAAAGAATCCGCTCAGTGGGCGGCGTTGATCAAACTGGCGTCCGTGACAGCAGAGTAATTGCCAGAGTAGTATTCACCACCTCCAACCGAACTGGAAAACGACCATGAAAAGACGCCAAATTTTAAAAGCCGCCAGCACCGTTGCCACGGCAAGCTTAGTGCCTGCACTGGTGCAAGCCCAAGACAAATACCCCAGCAAACCCATCACCTGGATCTGCCCCTATGCCGCCGGTGGCAATGCCGATTCACGCTCGCGCCAAGTCGCCAAAGTCATGAGTTCGATCTTGGGCCAGCCCATCATCATCGACAACAAGGCCGGTGCGGGCGGCAACATCGGCACTGAAGCCATTGCGCGCGGCAAACCCGACGGCTACACCATTGGCATGGGCAACTTTGCCCCCTTGGCGGTGAACCAGTCCCTGTTCAAAAAACTCAACTTCGACCCCTTCACCGACCTGGTGCCGATCTGCCTGATCGAACGCGGCCCGCTGATTTTGATGGTGCGCAACGACTCACCCTACAAGTCGGTCAAAGACGTGGTGGCCGCTGCCAAAGCATCACCCGGCAAGCTCAGCTACGCATCGGGCGGCATCGGCGGATCGCATCATCTGAGCGGCGCCTTGTTTGAACATACAGCGGGCATCGACATGATCCACGCCCCCTACAAAAGCGGCTCTGCGGGTGCCACCGATTTGATGGGCGGCCAAGTCCACATGATGTTCGAGCAAATGTACGCCGCCATGCCGTCGATCAAGGCTGGACGCCTGCGTGCACTGGCCATCACCAGCAAAACACGCTCACCCCTGGCCCCCGACATCCCCACCATGGCCGAGCAAGGCTACCCCGCTGTGGAGGTGCTCAACTGGCAAGGCGTGATTGGCCCCAAAGGCATGTCGGCAGAGCTCATCAAGACGCTCAACGCCGCCTGCAACAAAGCCCTGCAAGACCCCGACGTTAAAGAGAAAATTTTGAGCCAAGGTAACGAGATAGGTGGCGGCACGCCAGAGCAATTTGCAGCCCTCATCAAAGCCGAAGCCCCACGCTGGGCCAAGGTGGTGCGGGACGCAAAGATCGTACCGGAGTGAGGGATCGAAATCCTCACCGGAAAAACAGCCCGCAAGAAGTACGAGTGCGCGCTCTATTGGAACGCAATCTGCGACAAATCACGCTCGGCAATACCAGGGAAGTAGGAAAGCGTTTGCGTCAGCGCGTCGTCGCGATTTTTGCCGCGTGATTTTTGCTCCACCAACAACATGCCGGGCCAAAACAAATCAACGAAACCATCGATTTTGGCTTTGCGACCCGGCAGCTTTTTAACAGCGTGCTCAAAAGTGGCCACGCGTTTGTCGGTGATGCCGAAGATTTCAAAGCAATCAATCCAGAACGGCTTGGCTTCGCAGTCTTCGCTCTTGGCATCGTCCCAGGTGCGGCTAAAGGTCAGCGCGCGGGATTTGATTTCGTTCCAGCTTAAAAGGCACGGTGCAGGGCTCCCAATTTTGGTTGCGGTCATTTTAGGGGCCGCTACTCTACACGGCTCACAAGCTCGCCGAGCTTATAGGCGCAACCTGAACTATCCCCAAGAACGGCTGAGCAATTCGTCTAGCGAATCGGTGATGGCCTGACCCTGCTCGGCTAAAGAACCCACGGGCTCGCCCAACTGATTCAAAGCCACCGACACCATGTCCAGCGGGTGCAGCACCACGGCCATGCCCTCCACCTGAAAAAGCGGATTCATGCGCGAGCCCACCGTGGCCATCTGGCCGGGCAGCGCACTGCGCAACACCAGCGGGACCACCATACGCCGACGGTAGCGGTCGAACAGCGCCGACTGAACCAGCACTACAAAGGGAATGGATGCCTTCAGTGGACCTTTGTTTCGGTGAACGTCAAACTGCGCCATTACAACGTGCTGTGCTCGTCTGCAAACGAGCCCACGCTTGCATGCACCGCATTCCAGTCTGCGGCGCAAACATCAGCGGTCTGTTGGCGGGCCGCACGGGCCTGCTGCTGGCTGGTGACAAAACCTGCCAGCAAAGTCTCCATGGTGGCGGATAGGTTATCGGTATAGGTCTTGGCCTGAGCCACCAAACCTTCGCTCAAGGTGAGATTGACGGGTCGTTTACGAGTGAGTGAAGCCGTGGCAGTCATGATGAATATCCTATGAAAACCATTTATGCGCATTTTATACGCATAAATTAGATATTTCGATTTCGCGCATCTTTGACTTGGGTCTCACACCCCAGCCAACACCCGCACATGCGCCTCCACGCTGCGTGCCAGCGCGCTCAGGTTGTAGCCGCCTTCCAGTGAAGAGACGATGCGGCCTTTGGCATGGCGCTTGGCCACCTCCATGATGCGTTGGGTGATCCAGGCGTAGTCGGCTTCAACCAAACCCAACTGGCCAAGATCGTCTTCGCGGTGGGCGTCAAAACCGGCGCTAATGAAGATCATCTCGGGGCGGTGCTCCTCCAGCCGGGGCAGCCAGTGCGTCTCAATCAAGTCGCGCACCACGTCGCCCTTGGTGTAGGCGGGCACCGGGAGATTCACCAAGTTGTCCGCACCGGATTGTGAGCCACCCTGCGGGTAAAACGGGTGCTGGTAAAAGCTCACCATCAATATGCGCTCGTCCCCGGCCACGATGTCTTCGGTGCCATTGCCGTGGTGCACGTCAAAGTCCACAATCGCCACGCGCTTGAGGCCATGGCGCTCCAGCGCGTACTTGGCCGCCACAGCCACGTTGTTGATAAAGCAAAAGCCCATGGCGTGATCGTGGCAGGCGTGGTGGCCCGGTGGGCGCACGGCGCAAAAAGCGTTTTCAAGCTCGCCCGCCATGACCGCATCGGTGGCGGCCATAGTGGCCCCGGCACCACGCAAAATCGCGTTCCATGAGTTCACGTTCATGGCCGTGTCCGGGTCGATCTGGGCGTAGCGCGGGCCACCCGCTTCGATCTCTTCGCTCAGCTTGTCGCTCAGGCCACGCAGGGACGCCACGTGCATGCGGCTGTGCCCGAGTTCAAGCTCATCAAGAGAGGCCAGCGGGGCCTCGATGCGTACCAGCGCGTCGCCAACGCCGGAGATCAACAGCCGGTCTTCAATGGCGTCCAGCCGCTCGGGGCACTCGGGGTGGCCGCGGCCCATTTCGTGTTTGCGGGAATCGGGGTGGGAAAAGTAGCCGGTCTTGGTCATGATGCGCCTCATCAGTTGAGGACAGAGCAAAGTTCGCTGCGCGTAACGCTTGGTCTGTCTCGCAAGCTCCTAAGTTTTTCGGGTAAGGTTAAGTTATGGATGCACAACTCAAACTCAAGTCTTTGTTGAATCAGCTTAACACGGTGATTGTCGGTAAAAACGACGCCGTGCGTGACGGCGTGGCCTGTTTGCTGGCGGGTGGCCATCTGCTGATTGAAGACGCCCCCGGTGTCGGCAAAACCACCCTGGCCCACGCGCTGGCCCGCACCTTGGGTCTGCAATTCTCCCGCGTGCAATTCACCTCGGATTTGATGCCCAGCGACTTATCTGGCGTGTCGGTGTATGACCGGGGGCGTGAGAGTTTTATCTTTCACCCCGGCCCAATTTTTGCGCAGGTCTTGCTGGCCGACGAGATCAACCGCGCCAGCCCCAAAACCCAAAGCGCGCTGCTGGAGGCGATGGAAGAAAAACAGGTCACGGTCGATGGCGAAACCCGGCCCCTGCCGACGCCTTTTTTCGTCATCGCCACGCAAAACCCGCACGACCAGCGCGGCACGCATGCGCTGCCGGAGTCGCAGCTCGACCGCTTCCTCATGCGCATCTCACTCGGCTACCCCGACCGGGACGCCGAGCGCACCTTGCTTGCAGGCCAAGACCGGCGCGAGATGGTCGATCACCTGAGCGGTCTGCTGACGCAGCATGAGTTGCTGGAACTGCAACAACAGGTCATTGCCGTGCATGCCGCCGCGCCGCTGTTGGACTATGTGCAAGACCTGCTGGCGGCCACCCGCTCCGGGCGCTGGTTTGTGCAGGGCTTGAGCCCGCGCGCCGGGCTGGCCGTATTGCGCGCGGCCAAGGCACAGGCCCTGCTCGGTGGGCGCGATTATGTGGCCCCCGACGATGTGCAAGCCATCCTGCCGCAAACCACCGCCCACCGCCTCAATCCCGTGAACGATGCGGGTCGGGGCGCGCTGGAGCAGGTGCGCGCCATGCTGGAAGCTGTGCCGTTGCCGTGAACGAACGCATCCGCCACTGGTGGCTGGCCCGCCAGCCCCGTACCGACCTGCTCACGCTGACCCAGCGCAATGTTTACATCCTGCCCACCAAGGCGGGTTGGATGCTGGCCATCACCCTGCTGGTGCTGTTGGTCGCGGCCATCAACTACCAGCTCAACTTGGGTTATCTGCTGACTTTTCTACGGGCCGGTAGCGCCGTGGTGGGCATGCACGTATGCCACGGCACGCTGCGGGGTTTGAGCTTAAGTCTGAGCCCGCCAGAGCCCGTGTTTAGCGGCCAAACAGCCTGCTTGAACATCACCCTGAGCAGCCAACGCAAAGCCCCGCGCTACGGCATCGGCCTGAGCGTGCTGGATGCCAAACACTGGGTCTGGTGCGACGTACCCGGCCAGAGCAGCAACCGCGCGCAACTGGCTTGCCCCACGCCCTCGCGCGGCCTGCACGCACTGCCCGCACTCACCGCCGAAACGCGCTTTCCCTTGGGCACGTTTCGCGTGTGGACGGTGTGGCGACCCGCTACGCCTTTGCTGGTTTATCCACAGGCTGAAGCTAACCCACCGCTTCTGCCACCGGGCATCTCTCATGACAGTGGAAGTGCCTCAATCCCTACCACGGGTAGCGACGAGTTCGACGGCGTTCGCCCTTACCGCCGGGGTGATGCGCTCAAGCAAGTGGTCTGGAAAAAAGCCGCGCAGACGGGGCAACTGGTGAGCCGTGACAGCCAGCAGGCGCTGCACAGTGAGCTGTGGTTGGACTTGTCTCAGGTTGGCACTTCTGACCGAGAGCTAGGGCTTTCGCGTTTGTGTGCGTGGGTGTTGGTGGCGCAGGATTTGGGGCTGGATTACGGGCTGCGTTTGCCTACTGTTGAGCTTGCGCCTGCGAATGGGGTGGGGCATCAGAGGCGGTGTTTGGAGGCGCTGGCTTTATGTTGAAGAAGCTCGCAACCCTGCCCCGCGACAGCCGCGACACCCTGTTCCTGCTGTTCGTCATCGCCTGGCTCATCCTGCCCCAAACAGAACACCTCCCCCTGTGGTGCAGCGCCCTGTCTGCCGCCGTGCTCATCGGCCGTGGCTGGCTGGCGTTGCATCTCAAACCCCTGCCCTCGAAATGGTGGTCAATCGGTCTTTTATTGCTCACCATCGCAGCCACCTGGGCCACCTACCGCACCCTGCTCGGGCGCGACGCCGGGGTCACGTTGGTGGTGGTCTTGCTGGCTTTGAAAACGCTGGAGCTGCGCGCACGGCGCGATGCGTTTGTGGTGTTCTTCCTCGGCTTTTTCAGCATGCTCACGCACTTCTTTTACTCGCAGTCTTTGCTCACCGCCGGGGCCATGCTGCTGGGTCTGTGGGGGCTGCTGACGGCACTGGTCAACAGCCACATGCCGGTAGGCTGCCCCCCGCTGTGGCAGGCGGCGCGCATGGCTGGCAAAACCGCGCTACTGGGTGCGCCCATCATGGTGGTTTTGTTCATGCTGTTCCCCCGCTTGGCGCCACTGTGGGGCACGCCAGGCGACGCCATGAGCGGGCGCAGCGGCTTGTCGGATCGCATGGTGGTGGGCAGCATTGCCAACCTGGTGCTGGACGACAGTGTGGCCCTGCGCATTCGCTTTGAAGGCGCTGCACCTGCGCAGTCTGAGCTGTACTTTCGTGGCCCGGTGTTCTCCACCTTTGACGGACGAGAATGGCATGCGCTGCGCTCCGGTTTTGCGCCGCATCAGCGACTGCAAGCGGATTTGCAGGTGAGCGGTGAGCCGGTGCGCTACGAGGTCACGCTGGAGCCCAAAAACCACCCCTGGTTGTTGGTGCTGGACGCCACACCCAAGGTGCCCACGCTCTCATCCGCCCTGACCGGTTCACCCCCCCG
>CANCDA010000127.1 GCA_947374705.1 Comamonadaceae bacterium
CGAGCATGAGGTAGAGCGATTGGCGTAGCGAGAAGCCGAGTTGCTCAGGCCGCTTGGCACCGTGCAACTCGGCCCATACCGGCAGCAGGGCTTGCAGCACGCCCATGAGAGCGACATAAACGCTCATGTAGATGGCTGAGCCGACCGACAGGGCTGCGAGCGAGGTCTCGGCATAACGCCCTGCCACGATGGTGTCCGTGACACCGAAGGCCATGGTGGCCAGTTGCCCGATCAGAATGGTGCCGGCGTGGCGGGAAATAATTTTAAGTTCAGACACGTCTTCAAGAGCCAGTCGCTCGTGCACCGCTCACCCGCCGGTACAGCACGACGTCCTCTTCACCCGGGCGCGGGTGACCCATGGTGCTGTGCAAAGTCCACTGGGACATTTTGATCACGGTGGGCAAGGTAATCAATGCGTCTTGATCCACCAGAAGCCACGGGCAAGTGGCTTTTTTGCCTGCGGGTTTGAGCTTGAGCTGGGTATGAAACGCAAACGCTGCACTCAGACCGGGTTGCAGGCCATAGGTTTCTAGGCAGGAAGTGGATGGGGTCAAGGCCTCAATCCGGCTCACCAGCGGGACGTAGCTGCGCGCGTGGTCGATCATTGGCATGCACAGCGTGGTCAGCAAGAGCCAGCACAGGGCGGCACCACCGGCGGGGAGCACCAAACTCTTCCACAGCGCGGAGCGATGGCGCCCCGCGCGCCACTGCACCAGCCAGCCCCAGGCCAAGGTACCCAAGAGTGCAAACGCGAAGGGCAGAATCACAAACTTGGGCTCGAAACCCGGCAGCAGCCGCGCCACATTGGCCGCAGGCTTGGCGGGAAAGCCCGTTTGCATCGAAATCCACACCACCCAGATCACGAGCGCGCATCCACTGAAAAACAGCAGCGTGAACCAATCGATTAAAGCCGATGCACTGCGTTGAAAGGTGGGCAAGGCAAAGGCGGCCAATGTGGCCACAGCGGGCAGCGCCAGCAGCAAGGCGCGGTCAGCGGCGGGGGTGAAGAGGGTGGTTGTCAAGGTCACCAGCACAAACCACAAAGGCAGCGACAGGTGGCGGCTCATGTGCCGATTGAACAGTTGTCTGCGCCAGCGCCACAGCGTCCACAGCACCAGGGGCCAGGCCGGCCAGGTGAACCACAGCAAGAGGCTGCTCAGACCGTGCCAAGTGTCCCAGTTAGGCGAGGGCAATTGCAGCCGCCAATGCCACAGACCCAGAACGGTAGCCAGCAGGGCGTTAAGCCCGGTGAGCGCACAGAGCAGGGCGATGCTCAGAATCCGGCGCTGACGTTGGGGGTCTTCCTGGGGCGTGTTGGCGTGGTCGAAGCCCAAAATCAAAGCACTACCCGCACCGAACAACACGGCCAAGGTCGGCGCGCCAGACAAGGCCAAGCCTACAAGCCCAACAACCAGCGCGGCCAGTGGCATCCACCGACGCTCGGCCAGGGCGGCGACCGCATAAAAACTCAGGGCCGTAAAACAAAGCTGAGCCAGGGCAGGCGTGGTCTCATGAGAGAGTTGGGCCAAGCCTAGCGTGGCGATAAAGGCGAGCAGGCCCCCATCGGCCACGGCACGCGCGTAGTCGGGCGTCAGCGCTTCGCCGCCAAAGGCGAAGGCCACGGGCTGCGCATTCGGACTGCGGGCTAGGTAATAAATGCCGTGCCAGACCGCCGCCAAAGTTAAGGCCAGCAAGCCGATGAAAGGAATGCGTGCTGCAAAGTCCGCATCTAACCAACTGGGGGCGAGTTGCAGCGCCCAAGCACCTAACCAGTAGGGCAATAAAGCGTCAACGTCCAGCGTCTGCCCCATGAGGCTAGGGGCCAGCCAGTCAGCGCTGCCACGGGCCAGTTCGGCCATGACACCAAAGGCGGTGATGTCGGCACTGCGCCAGGGCGCGCGACCAATGAAGCCGGGCAGCACGTAGGCCAAACAAAGCAGCCACAAGGCCGTGCGTGGCAGGCGGCGCACCGCAGCTTGGGTGACGATGGCGGGTGTGGGGCGGTTCACGCTCGGAGGTGAGGTGGGGTGAGTAGGGGTGAGAGAGCGGCCGAGGCATTCAAGCAAACGGGCAGCGCGGTGAACCGGGCTGCCCTTTTTTGACGCGGAGGCCAGTTTACTTGGCTGCGACTGCGGTCTTGCCGAAGCGGTTGCGGAAGCGCTCGACGCGGCCACCCATGTTGTCCACGGATTTTTGTGTGCCGGTGTAGAAGGGATGTGACTCGCTGGTGGTGTCCAGCTTGTACAGCGGCAGTTCGCGGCCGTCTTCCATCTTGATCATTTCCTTGGCGTTAGCGCAAGAACGGGTGACGAATTTGAAACCATTGGACATGTCCTGGAAACAAACTTCGCGGTAATTGGGGTGAATGCCAGCTTTCATACTCTTCTCCATCAGTTGCGCTAGCCGCACCAGCCTATCTGGTGTACTTTTCGCTTAGCCTCAAATTATAACCCAGACCGTTCAGCCACCTCTTCTCATCATTTCGAAGAACTCGCTGTTGGTCTTGGTGGCTTTCATTTGCTTGAGCACCATCTCCATGGCTTCAACTTCGTCCATGTTGTAGAGGAACTGGCGCAGGATGCGGGTCTTTTGCAAGATGTCTGGCGGCAGCAGCAGCTCTTCGCGGCGCGTGCCGCTGCGGTTGAGCTGAATGGAGGGGAATACGCGTTTTTCGTACAAGCGGCGATCCAGGTGGATCTCGGAATTACCCGTGCCTTTGAACTCTTCAAAAATCACCTCGTCCATGCGGCTGCCGGTGTCCACCAGTGCCGTGGCGATGATGGTCAGTGAACCACCTTCTTCCACATTGCGGGCGGCACCCAAGAAGCGCTTGGGGCGCTGCAAGGCGTTGGAGTCCACGCCGCCGGTCAAGACTTTGCCTGAAGAAGGTACGACGTTGTTGTAGGCACGGGCCAGTCGGGTGATGGAGTCCAGCAGAATCACCACGTCTTTTTTCAGCTCAACCAAGCGCTTGGCGCGCTCAATCACCATTTCGGCCACGTGCACGTGGCGCGCTGCGGGCTCGTCAAACGTGGAGGCAATCACCTCGCCTTTG
Source organism: Comamonadaceae bacterium (assembly GCA_947374705.1). Taxonomy (GTDB): domain Bacteria; phylum Pseudomonadota; class Gammaproteobacteria; order Burkholderiales; family Burkholderiaceae_C; genus CANCDA01. Next base: position 3,056 of record CANCDA010000127.1, read on the forward strand.
ACGGTGCGCTGCATCTCGGTCACCTCTTCGGGGCGCTCGTCGATCAAGAGCACCATGAGATGACTGTCAGGGTAGTTGGCGGAGATGGCATGCGCGATGTGCTGCATCATCACCGTCTTGCCGCTCTTGGGCTGCGCCACGATCAAGGCGCGCTGGCCCTTGCCGATAGGGGCGATGATGTCAATGACGCGACCGGTGATGTTCTCGTCACCCTTGATGTCCTGCTCCAACTTCATCTGCACCTTGGGGAACAGAGGCGTCAAGTTCTCGAACATCACCTTGTGCTTGTTGCCTTCGGGTGGGCCGTCGTTGACCTTATCGAGTTTGTTCAAGGCAAAGTAGCGCTCGCCATCTTTGGGCGTGCGCACTTCACCTTCAATCATGTCGCCGGTGTGCAGGTTGAAGCGGCGCACCTGGCTCGGGCTGATGTAGATGTCGTCCGTCGATGCGGTGTAGCTGGTATCGGGGCTGCGCAGGAAGCCAAAGCCATCGGGCAGGATTTCCAGAACGCCATCGGCAATGATTTGCTCACCCGCACGCGCCCGTTTTTTGATGATGGCGAACATCAGCTCCTGCTTGCGCATGCGGCCAGTGTTTTCAATCTCAAGTTCTTCGGCTTGCTTGAGGACTTCGGACACGTGCAGTGCCTTGAGTTCGTTTAAGTGCATAGAGGGGACCCGAAAGGGTAGTGAATCAAAAAAATACGGGGGAGGGCGTCGGCAAGGCAGATTGGCAAGACTGTGAGAGGGGCTTGCCAGCCGAAAACTGGAGTCAGGCTATTGTTGGCCCAACGATTGAAGCGAATTATGACAGGAAAAACCGGGGTGGGGTAGCACCGGATGAGGCCCCGCCTGGGTAGGCGGGGCAGCGAACTCAGACCAACTGCTGGTCAATGAAAGCTGTGAGCTGCGATTTGCTCAAAGCACCGACCTTGGTAGCGGCAAGCTGGCCACCCTTGAATAACATCAGCGTCGGGATGCCGCGAATGCCAAACTTGGCGGGAATGTCGCGGTTCTCGTCCACGTTCATTTTGGCGATTTGCAACTTGCCTTCGTAGGCGGCGGACACTTCGTCCAGGATGGGGGCAATCATCTTGCAAGGGCCGCACCACTCGGCCCAGTAATCCACCAGCACGGGCTGGACAGATTGCAGCACATCGGCTTCAAAAGAGGCGTCGGAAACGTGTTTGATGAGGTCGCTGGCCATGGGGTTACTCCTAAGAAATTGAAAAGAGAACTGTTGAATTGCACTTAACTGAGGCCTGCTGATCGAGGTTTCAAGTATTGCAGCTAAAGTTGCGGCATTGTGACAGAAACCAACCCTTCTCCGTGGCCAAACCATTGGCCAACCTGGATCGCCCGCATCGCCGCCCACCTTCAATCGCGCCAGGCCCATCCGGCCCGCTGCGTGGTGTTGCTGCCCTTTGCGCAACTCATGCCCGTGGCCGCGCGCCACTGGGCGCAAGCCTACCCAACCGGGTTCGCCCCGCGCTTTGAAACCACGTTGAGCTGGAGCCGCAGTCTGGGTATGGGGCTTCGGGAGGCTGACGCGACACGCATCGCCTTCGACACCGCGCTGGACGTGCTCACGGCCCGCACCCTGCTGGAGCAGGCTGGTCTGTCTGAGCGCGCAGAAGCCCTGGCCCCCCGACTGGTCGAAGCGGCCCATCAACTCGGCCCCTTGGCCGCTGCGGTGCACCCCACCCAACGCGTGTTGTGGGCCAGCCAAGCCCGCGTGACGGCGCAAATGGGCATGGAAGCCCCCGCGCTGGAGTGGGAGGCGCTGGTGGCTCAGACGGCCATCGCTTGGGCGGCCCATTCGGCATACACCACCGATGTGTTGTTTGAGCCCGAGGTGCGAGATGCGACCGATGCGCTCATTGTGTTGCAAGGCTTGCAGCCCGACCCTTTGGTGACCGCGTTGCAGTCGGTGTGGGCGCAGCGCATGTGCACGATAGCGATGGATGAAACATCCGCTCATCCTGAGCTTGTCGAAGGATCGAAGCGTGAAAGCGGTTGGTGTTTCCACCCGACCCGCGACGCCCAAGACGAAGCCCAGCGCGCCGCCGCCTGCGTGTTGCAGCATGTCAACGCGGACCGCACGCCTGTGGCCTTGGTCGCCAACGACCGTGCCTTGACCCGACGCATCCGCGCCATGCTGGAGGGCCGCGGCCTGCGCCTGCGCGATGAGACCGGTTGGAAGCTCTCCACCAGCCGGGCCGGTGCCCACGTGATGGGCGCATTGCGCGCCTGTGTCTGGAATGCCTCGACCGACAGCGTGATGGATTGGCTCAAAAACGCACCCACCCTGGACGCCACAGCGATACAAGCGCTAGAAGCCCAACTGCGCCGCCACCCGGTGCGCGAATGGCGCTTGTACGCATCCCTTCAACCCGAGCTGACCCCACTGCTCACCCAAGTCAACACCTGGCGTGACGAGATGCAGCGCAGCCGCACCTTGCCTCAGTGGCAAGCGGCTTTGCAAACCTTGCTCGAACACAGCGGGCAATGGACGCCACTGCAACAAGACACGGCGGGCGTCAAACTGCTGGCAACTTTACGCTTGAGCGACAAGGTCTCACCCGAGTGGCAAGCCCTGCTGGCTCAAGCGAGCTGGGCCACACGGCGCATGAGCCTGACCGCGTTTACCCAGTGGGTGAACCAGGCGCTAGAAGCGGCCAGCTTCACGCCGGATTACCCCGATGACGAGCAGGTGGTGATCTTGCCGCTAAGCCAAATGCTGGCGCGCTCCTTTAAGGCGATGGTCATGCCCGGCTGCGATGAAGCCCGCTTCAGCCCCTCGCCCGAACCGCCCGGTGTGTGGACACCCGCGCAGCGTCTGGCCTTGGGCCTGCCCACGCGCGAGCAACTGGCATTGGCCCTGCAAGCCGCTTGGCAACAAGCCCTGCAAACCCCGTGCGTGGATCTGCTGTGGCGCGAGAGCGACGACGGTGGCGAGACCCTGCTGCCCAGTCCCCTGGTGCAACTGCTGCGGCTGCAAACGGTTCAATCCAACTCTGCGCACACGGGAGACGCCCCCGACCCGCGCCCGCAGCGCGAAGTCTGGCCCACCCCCCTGGGCCGCCCCGCACCGGCTGCCCCAGCCTTGAGTTTGAAACGCGTCTCAGCCAGCGCCTACAACGATTTGCGCCGCTGCCCCTACCGCTACTTTGCCCTACAACTACTGGGCTTGAAAGAGTCGGACGAGCTGGAGGCGGAACTCGACAAACGCGACTTCGGCCTGTGGCTGCACGCGGTGCTCAAGCAGTTTCACGATCAACTCAAAGACCTGGCCAGCCCCGATGCAGCGACGCTGCTCTCGTTCTTGGACGCGGCGGCAGACCAGACCACCGAATCGCAGGACCTGGCTGAAGATGAATTCCTCCCCTTCATGGCCGCCTGGCCCAGCGTACGCGACGGCTACCTCGTGTGGCTGCAAAAGCACCAAGCCGAAGGTGCGCGTTTTGATGTGGCCGAGCAATGGCTGGAACTCTCCCTGGGCCCACTCACGCTGGTGGGTCGGGTGGATCGCATAGATAAAGTTCACGCGCCTGGATCGGGCCATGATGGCCAAGAGGTGGCCTTGGTCATCGACTACAAAACTGAATCAATTGGCGTCACCAAAGACCGCATCAAAATGCCGCTGGAGGACACCCAGCTTGCCTTCTACGCCGCTTTGTTGCCGCACGATACCTTGCGGGCGGCGTATGTGAATGTGGGGGAAAAAACGGGCACTGCTTTGGTTGAGCAAGACGACGTTGTGCATGTGCGGGATGCGCTGGTGGAGGGGCTGTTGCATGACATGGAGCGTATTGCTGAGGGGGCTTTGCTGCCGGCGTTGGGGGAGGGGACGGCTTGTGAGTTTTGCGCTGCGAGAGGCTTGTGTCGTAAGGATTTTTGGAGTTTGTTGTGATTGTTTTTTTTGGTTTGTTTTTTGAAGACCTCGCCTTCCCCCCCTATCCCCCCCGCCCCTTTCCACCCCCGCCGGGGCGGAAAGGGGAGCCTCATTTGACCTCGCGGTTAACTACAGACCTGCCTGGGGGATTTTTGTGGGGGTGTCGCGCTCTGCCTTTTTCGTCCTTCCAGTCGTCCCACGCGTCATTCCCGCGCAGGCGCATAAGCGCTAACATAATATGCTCCTAAGACGCGATTTCTGCCGAACCCGCCTTCGCGGTGGCTCGGCCAAACTGTGGGCTATAGTTTTCCATCGCATGAGTGTATCTCTCAGGGACAAACGGGGTAGCACTGCTCGCGCAAGC
>CANCDA010000128.1 GCA_947374705.1 Comamonadaceae bacterium
AAACGCGGCGAGATGGTGGTGGACTTTTGCGCCGGTGCGGGGGGCAAGACCTTGGCCATTGGCGCGGCCATGCGCAGCACGGGGCGCCTCTATGCGTTTGACACCTCGGCCCATCGGCTGGACGCGCTCAAACCGCGCTTGGCGCGCAGTGGCCTGTCCAACGTTCACCCGGCGGCCATCGCCCATGAGCGGGATGACCGTGTCAAGCGCCTGGCCGGCAAGATTGACCGGGTGCTGGTGGACGCCCCTTGTACGGGTTTGGGAACTTTACGGCGCAATCCTGATCTGAAGTGGCGTCAGAGCCTCCAAGGCGTGGAGGAAATGGCGGTCAAGCAAGCCGCCATTTTGCAAAGCGCGGCCCGCTTGCTCAAGTCCGGTGGGCGTTTGGTGTACGCCACCTGCAGCATCTTGCCGCAGGAGAACGAGGCGATAGCGCAAGCCTTCTCGGACGCAAACCCAGATTTCAGCGTCTTGGACGCGGGCGAAATTCTGGCTGGCTTGAAGGTCGAGAGCGCAGCCCAGCTGTGCAGTGGCGGTGAGAACGGGCAGAAATACCTGCGTCTGTGGCCGCACAAGCATCAGACTGACGGGTTTTTCGCGGCAGTTTGGCAAAAAAACTGAATTTTTGACTTGAGTTAAGGTTTTTTGCCGTCAAATAGTCGAAATATGGCAAGGGTTTTTAAGAAGTGATGGTCAAAATGGGCCAGAACCCTTAAAATTCGTCGAAGCGGGGTGGCAGAGGCCACCCTTACTATTATTAAATTCGTTGTGAAGGTCACTAAGTATGTTGTTACCTGACTGGGCAGTGCTCAACGCTGCCATTGACTGGCTGGCTCATGGTGTGTGGAATCTGGCCGCTTGGCAGATTTTCCTGTTCGCCTTGGCGCTGACGCACGTGACCATGATCAGCGTCACCGTCTTCCTGCACCGTCACCAAGCGCACCGTGCTCTGGATCTGCACCCGATTGCCTCGCATTTCTTCCGTTTCTGGCTGTGGCTCACGACAGGTCAGGTCACTAAAGAGTGGGCTGCCATTCACCGCAAACACCACGCCAAGTGCGAGGGTGCTGAAGACCCGCACAGCCCGCATGTGTATGGCATCAAAAAAGTGCTTACGCAAGGTGCTGAGCTGTACCGTAAAGAATCGAAAAACAAAGAAACCATGGCCCGCTTCGGTCATGGCACGCCTGATGACTGGATTGAGCGCAACCTCTACACCCGTTTCTCTTGGCAAGGCGTGGGTCTGATGATGATCATCAACCTGACCCTGTTCGGCGCTGCTGGCTTGGCCGTGTGGGCCTTGCAGATGGCTTGGACGCCGATTTTTGCAGCCGGCATCATCAATGGTGCGGCTCACTTCTGGGGCTACCGCAATTTCGAGGCACCCGACGCCAGTACCAACATTTCACCCTGGGGCATCATCATTGCCGGTGAAGAGCTGCACAACAACCACCACACCTACCCCACGTCGGCCAAGCTGTCGGTCAAACCCTACGAGTTCGACATCGGCTGGATGTACATCACGATCATGCAAGCTGTGGGCTTGGCCAAAGTTAAAAAGACACCGCCCAAACTGGCTTATGGTGACATCAAGCCCGTGGCCGATGAAAAAACGCTGGAAGCTTTGATTGCCAATCGCTACGAAATCATGGCAGGCTATGCCCATGGTGTGCGCAGTGCCTTGCAGCATGAGTTGGAAGTCCTGAAAGCACGCAGCGCCGATGCGACTGTGATCAAGGCGGCTAACCGCTGGCTGCACCGTGATGCGGACAAAGTGCCTGCGGCTGCTGTGCCCCATCTGGAGCAGGCGCGTGCGGCTTCTCCCACATTGGACAAGCTGGTGGTCATGCGTGAAGAGTTGCGTCAGCTATGGCTCAATACGTCGCACTCGCGTGAGCAGTTGCTGGCCGATTTGCAGGCCTGGTGTCACCGTGCAGAAGAAAGCGGCATTGCCGCCTTGCGTGACTTCTCCATGAAGCTGCGGGCTGCTCGGGTTTGATCTTCCATCTACGCCTGTAAGCGCCGACAAAAAATCCCGCTTCTGGCGGGATTTTTTTATGCCTATTGAAAAGTGTTCAGACAACAAAAAACCCGCATGAAGCGGGTTTTTTGTCGAAGAGAGAGGCCGAATTACTTCAGCTTGATCTCTTTGTATTCCACGTGCTTGCGAGCTTTGGGATCAAATTTCATGATCAGCATTTTCTCGGGCATGGTTTTCTTGTTTTTGCTGGTGGTGTAGAAGTGACCAGTACCAGCCGTAGATTCCAGCTTGATTTTTTCGCGTCCGCCTTTGGTTGCCATGATTAATTCCTCTTAATGGTTTCAGGCCTGACCACGTGAACGCAGATCAGCGAGCACAGAGTCGATACCGTTTTTGTCGATCAAACGCAGACCGGCGTTGGAGATGCGCAGACGCACCCAACGGTTTTCGGTCTCGACCCAGAAACGGCGGTATTGCAGGTTCGGCAGGAACCGGCGCTTGGTTTTGTTGTTGGCGTGGGAAACATTGTTTCCGACCATGGGGCCTTTGCCCGTGACTTCACATACGCGTGCCATGAGGACACTCCGATACTTAGAACAGCCAGCTTGCGCCAGCTTGACCTCGCCAGATACGGGTGGCGGTAACCCGGTTTGCTTGAACCCACGCCCATAAAAAGCGCAGGCGAACTCAGCAAAGCCTTGGATTATAGCTCACGCCTGTTCAAGGAAGCGCTGCGCATCCAGCGCTGCCATGCAGCCCGTGCCCGCGCTGGTGATGGCTTGGCGGTACACATGGTCTTGCACGTCGCCTGCCGCAAACACGCCCGGCACGCTGGTCTGGGTGGCAAAGCCTTTGAGGCCGCCTTGGGTCACGATATAGCCGTTTTCCATCTCCAATTGGCCTTGGAAAATTTCAGTATTGGGGGAGTGACCAATGGCGATGAAGCAACCCGTGAGCGCCACATCTTCGGTGCTGCCGTCCTTGGTGCTTTTAAGCCGGATGCCGGTGACGCCGCTGGTGTCGCCCAGCACTTCGTCCAAAGTCTGGAAGGTCTTGAGCACGATCTTGCCTGCGGCCACTTTCTCCATGAGCTTGTCCACCAAGATGGGTTCGGCCTTGAACTTGTCACGACGGTGCACCAGGTACACCTTGCTGGCAATGTTGGAGAGGTACAGCGCCTCTTCAACCGCCGTATTGCCACCGCCCACGACGCAGCAAACCTGCTCGCGGTAAAAGAAGCCATCACACGTCGCACAGCCCGACACGCCCCGGCCCATAAAGGCCGTCTCAGACGGCAGGCCCAGGTACTTGGCCGAAGCGCCGGTGGCGATGATGAGCGAGTCGCAGGTGTAGATGCCGCTGTCGCCGGTGAGGGTGAAGGGGCGCTGGCTGAAATCGACCTTGTTGATGTGGTCGAACACGATCTCGGTTTTAAAACGCTCGGCATGCGCCTGAAAACGCTGCATCAGCTCCGGACCTTGGACGCCGTCCACATCGGCCGGCCAGTTGTCCACGTCGGTCGTGGTCATGAGCTGGCCGCCTTGGGCAATGCCGGTGATCAGCCGGGGCTTGAGATTGGCGCGGGCCGCATAGACTGCGGCTGAATAGCCCGCAGGGCCAGAGCCTAGAATGAGCACTTTGGAGTGTGTGGGGGATGACATTCTGAAACCTTATAGTGAAAAAAATAGACGCATCGCCGGGTACATTTTGTGGCGAATCGCCGAACCTCGATTGTATTAACTGATCAACACACACGAAGGAAGTTGTCTCCATGTCCATGCTGAGCACTTTGGATTTGATACGCCGAGTCCCCATGTTCACCAAATTATCAGCGACGCAAGCTGAATTTCTGGCAAACGTGGTGGTGAAGCACCGCTTCAAAAAAGGCGAACGCATTGTGGAACAAAACCACAAATCGGACGCGTTCTACATCATTCTGTCTGGCCGAGCCCGTGTCTTGATGACCGATGCCAAAGGCCGCGAAGTGATTTTGGCCACGCTTCAAACGGGTGACTACATTGGCGAGATGAGCTTGATCGACAACGAAGCCCACTCCGCCAGTGTCGAGGCCGAGATTCAAACCGACACACTCGAACTGGGGCGTGCTGACTTCATGCGCAGCCTGAATGAGAGCAGCAGCATGGCCTTTGCCGTCATGGGTGGCCTGGTGCAACGCTTGCGCCATGCGGACCACAAGATCGGCTCATTGGCTTTGATGAGCGTTTATGACCGCGTGGCCGATGTCTTGCTCAAGGCCGCCAAGGCGAGCCCCAACAAGGATATGGTCATCCGCGACAAAGTCTCGCGCCAAGACGTGGCCAAGATGGTCGGCGCGTCGCGCGAAATGGTCAGCCGGGTGATGAAAGATTTTGAGGAGCAGGGCTTTGTCGAGCCGCTGACGGGTGGCGGTATTCGGGTCGTTGAGCAAAACGCCAGGCCCAATTCTTTTTCATGACGTATTCGCTCAACACGCTGAACCATCCCGGGCGTTCAGACAATAAACCCGCCCGATCAGGTTGGGGGCGATTTGCCAATGAATTGATCTTGGTTGGCGGCTTGGTGTTGCTGACATTTTGGTTGCTGGCATTGCTCACCTATGCTTTGCAAGACGCCGCGTGGTCCACCTCGGGCAGCGGTGGGTCTGCGCTCAACCGGGGCGGGCGTTTGGGGGCTTGGCTGGCTGACGCGAGCTACTACCTGCTGGGCATGTCGATCTGGTGGTGTGTGGCGGCGGCTGTCCGGGTGTGGTTGACCACCTTGGCGTGCTGGTTGCGTGGCGGTGATGCAGCGGCTGCGCTTGAACATGAACACTCGCAATCAGGTCTGGCCCGTTTCTCTGAGAGCCGCTTGGGGTTTTGGTTCGGACTGTCACTCTTGCTGGGGGCCAGCGTCATCATCGAGTGGTCCCGCTTTTACAGCCTGGAGGCGCGCTTGCCGGGGCAGGGCGGCGGTGTTTTCGGCTACTGGCTCGGGCCTCTGAGCGTGCGCTGGTTAGGCTTTACCGGCTCGGCTTTGGTGGCCATTGGCTTGGGTGTGGTGGGCAGCGCCATGGTGTTTCGCTTCTCCTGGGGCCAGGTGGCCGAGAACATCGGCGCTTGGTTAGACAATTTCATCGAATCACGCCGCTCTAAACGTGAAATTGCCGAAGACCTGGTGTTGGGCCAACAAGCCGCTCGTGAACGTGAAGACCTGGTGATGGAGGAGCGTGAAGAGATCATTGAGCATCACCCCCTGCCGGTGCTGATCGAGCCCGTGCTGGCCGACATTCCCCAGAGCGTGCGCGTCGCCAAGGAGCGCCAGAAACCCCTGTTCACCGAACTGCCCGATTCGAAATTGCCCCAGGTCGATTTATTGGACGGCGCGCAAACGCGCCAAGAAACTGTGGCCCCCGAGACGCTGGAGATGACCAGCCGCATGATCGAGAAAAAACTCAAAGACTTTGGTGTGGAAGTGCGCGTGGTGCTGGCCCAACCTGGCCCCGTCATCACCCGCTATGAGATCGAGCCCGCCACGGGTGTCAAGGGCTCGCAGATTGTGGGCCTGGCCAAGGATTTGGCGCGCTCTTTGAGCCTGGTTTCCATCCGCGTGGTGGAGACCATTCCCGGCAAAAACTACATGGCGCTGGAGTTGCCCAACGCCAAGCGCCAGTCCATCAAGCTGTCCGAGATTTTGGGCTCGCAGATTTATAACGAAGCCAAGTCCCTGCTCACCATGGGTTTGGGCAAAGACATCATCGGCAACCCGGTGGTGGCTGATCTGGCCAAGATGCCCCATGTGCTCGTGGCCGGTACCACCGGCTCAGGTAAATCGGTGGGTATCAACGCCATGATTTTGAGCCTGCTCTACAAGGCCGAGGCGCGCGATGTGCGCCTGCTCATGATTGACCCCAAAATGCTGGAGATGTCCGTGTACGAGGGCATTCCGCACCTGATCGCCCCGGTGGTGACCGACATGCGACAAGCCGCGCACGGTCTGAACTGGTGCGTGGCCGAGATGGAGCGCCGCTACAAGCTGCTGAGCAAGCTCGGCGTGCGCAACTTGGCGGGCTACAACGCCAAGATTGACGAGGCCAAGGCGCGTGAAGAATTTATCTACAACCCCTTCAGCCTCACGCCCGACAACCCGGAGCCGTTACAGCGACTGCCGCACATCGTGGTGGTGATTGACGAGCTGGCCGACCTGATGATGGTGGTGGGCAAGAAGATTGAGGAGCTGATCGCTCGTCTCGCACAAAAGGCCCGTGCCGCCGGCATTCACCTGATTTTGGCCACCCAGCGCCCCAGCGTGGACGTGATCACCGGCCTTATCAAGGCCAATATCCCCACCCGCATCTCGTTTCAGGTCAGCAGCAAGATCGACAGCCGCACCATCCTGGACCAAATGGGTGCCGAGGCCTTGCTGGGCATGGGCGACATGCTCTACATGGCCAGCGGCACCGGCCTGCCCATCCGCGTACACGGTGCCTTTGTCAGCGACGAAGAGGTGCACCGCGTTGTGAGTTATCTCAAGAGCCAGGGCGAACCCGATTACATCGAGGGCGTGCTCGAAGGCGGCACGGTGGACGGTGAAGACGGCCCCGGCGGCGAGGCCGATGCCAGCGGTGAAAAAGACCCGATGTACGACCAAGCGGTGGAAGTGGTGTTGAAGAACCGTCGCGCCAGCATCTCACTGGTGCAGCGCCACCTCAAAATCGGCTACAACCGCGCCGCACGGCTGGTGGAAGACATGGAAAAAGCCGGACTGGTCAGCGCCATGAGTGGCAGTGGTCAACGCAATATTTTGGTGCCCGAGCGGGCGGAGTGAATTTTTTGAAACATCGAATTGCTATTTTTTTGCTAGCTGCTCACGCTAGTGCTTCTTGGGCTGACGGCCTAAATAGCCTTGAAATTTTCATCAAAACCGTGAGCAGCGGTCGTGCGGACTTCACCCAAGTGGTGACGGCCCCCGCGCGTGAAGGCCAAACCGCACGCAGCAAGACGTCGAGTGGCACCTTCGAATTCGTTCGGCCTGGCCGCTTCAAATTCATCTACAAAAAACCGTTTGAGCAAAGCATCGTGGCCGACGGCCAAACGCTGTGGCTGTATGACGTGGATTTGAACCAGGTCACCGCGCGCAAGCAGGCTAGCGCCCTAGGCACTACCCCAGCGGCTTTGATCGCCTCTGCGCCCGATCTGCGCGCCCTGCAGGCCGATTT
>CANCDA010000129.1 GCA_947374705.1 Comamonadaceae bacterium
CGACCTGATCTTGCGAGCTTGGCGGATGTTCCACTGCCGAAATCCAACCCTGCTCGCTGCCCTGGCGCATGGGGTGAGTGGCGCAGCGGCATCAAGGAGGAGCAGACGGCCCTAGGCCGTCGCGGGGGACAGCCGCGTAGCTACTTACCCCATGTGCCGGGGCGTACAAGTGCCTGGCATCTTGACTTATGACTTCCAGAAGTCCTGAACGTACAAAAGGCCCTGATCAGGGCCTTTTGAATTGAGTTAGGAAGCGAAAAATTCTGGAGCGGGTGAAGGGAATCGAACCCTCGTATGAAGCTTGGGAAGCTGCCGTTCTACCATTGAACTACACCCGCGATAGGCGTCGATTATAGAAGGCGATGGGACATCATTTCTGGATGTCACCAATGCACAAATACTTCATCTCCACATAGTCTTCCATGCCGTGGCTGGAGCCCTCGCGGCCCAGACCGGATTGTTTGACGCCGCCAAAGGGCACGTGCTCGGTGGCGATGATGCCCACGTTGATGCCCACCATGCCGAACTCCAGCGCTTCGCTCACGCGGAAGATGCGGCCCACGTCGCGGCTGTAGAAGTAGCTGGCCAGGCCAAAGACGGTGTTGTTGGCCGCATCAATCGCTTCTTGCTCGGTGCTGAAACGAAACACGGGGGCGAAGGGGCCAAAGGTTTCCTCTTGCGCGCACAGCATGTTGGACGTGGCTTCTGAGATCACTGTGGGCTCGAAAAATTGGCCGTACAGTTTTTTGCCACCCGCCAAGACCTTGCCACCTTTGGCGATGGCGTCGGCCACATGGCGCGTCACCTTTTCGACCGCAGCGTCCTCAATCAGCGGGCCTTGCGACACGCCGTCTTCAAAGCCGTTGCCCACCTTCAAAGCTTTGACCTTGGCGGCAAATTTCGCCACGAATTCGTCGTACACACCGTTTTGCACATAGAGCCGGTTCGCGCACACGCAGGTCTGGCCCGCGTTGCGGTACTTACTGGCCATGGCACCTTCGACGGCGGAGTCCACGTCCGCATCGTCGAACACGATGAAGGGCGCGTTGCCGCCCAACTCTAGCGACATCTTCTTCACGGTCGGCGCGCTTTGCGCCATCAGGATGCGACCCACTTCGGTGGAGCCGGTAAAGCTGATGTGACGCACCACATCGCTGGCGCACAACACTTTGCCCACGGCGATGGAGTTGTCCGCGTCAGCGGTGATGACGTTGAGCACACCGGCGGGAATGCCCGCACGAATCGCCAGCTCGGCGGCGGCCAGCGCGGTGAGCGGCGTCAGCTCAGCCGGTTTAATGATGACGGGGCAGCCGGCGGCGAGAGCTGGTGCCACTTTGCGTGTGATCATGGCCAAGGGGAAGTTCCACGGCGTGATGGCCGCGCACACGCCGATGGGCTGCTTGATGACCATCAGGCGGCGGTTGTTGTCGAACTGGGGCAGGGTCTCGCCGTTGACGCGCTTGGCTTCTTCGGCAAACCACTCGACAAAACTCGCACCGTAAGCCACTTCACCTTTGGCCTCGGCAAAAGGCTTGCCCTGCTCGGCGGTCAGGATGCGGCCCAGGTCTTCTTGGTTGGCCATCAGCAGATCGAACCACCGGCGCAAGATGATGCTGCGCTCCTTGCCGGTTTTGCTGCGCCAGGCGGGCCAGGCGGCGTTGGCGGCGGCTATGGCTTGCTCGGCGTCTTGAGCGCCCAGGTTGGCTACATCGGCCAGCTTGGTGCCGTTGGAGGGGTCAAACACGTCGAAACGACTGCTGCCCTTCATCCATTGCCCGTTGATGAGCGCGTCGGTCTTGAACAGGCTGGGGTCATTGAGCAAGGCGAGGGGAGAAGTCTTCATGTCCATGGTGAGTTTCCATCAAGGGTGTTGAGAGGGCAGAGGTGGGGCAGGCACGGCTGGGTGCTGGTCAGGCCCGCATGTTAACGCGGGATGCGTCAAGGCCTCAAGGCCCAAGCACTGAGGCACTCACACTAACGAGGACTTCCGTCTGGCGAAGGCCAGAAATTGCGCCAACGGCATGGGCCGGCTGTAGAAGTAGCCTTGGTAATCGGGGCAGCCGGCATCGTTCAGAAAGTCTCTTTGTGCGGCGTTTTCAACCCCTTCGGCAATCACGTTCAGCCCTAAGTTTTTCGACAGGCTGATGATGGTGTTGACAATGGAGGCATCGTTGGGGCTGGTCAGCATGTCGTTCACAAAGGAGCGGTCAATTTTCAGCTGCTCCAGCGGCATGCGTTTGAGGTAGGTGAGCGATGAGTAACCGGTGCCAAAGTCGTCCAGCGACAAGCCAATGCCTTGCGCTTTGAGCAGGTGCATTTTGGCAATGATTTCCTCCACATTGGCCACCAGCAGGCTCTCGGTTAGCTCCAGTTTGAGCTGGCTTGGGCGTGCCCCGGTGAGTGCCAACTGCGAGACGACTTGACCCAGAAAATCAGGTTGGTTAAATTGCAAAGCGCTGACGTTGACCGATAGGGTCAGTTGCGCCAGATCTGGGTCATGAGCCCATAGGGCGAGTTGCGTGCAAGCCTGCTCCAGAACCCATTGACCAATGGGCAAAATTAGCCGGGTGCTTTCGGCGATGGGGATGAAGTCCATCGGTGGCATGAAGCCGCGTTGCGGGTGCTGCCAGCGAATCAACACCTCGCAACCTTTGAGATCTCCGCTTTCATTGGTCTGCGCTTGGTAGTGCAGAAAAAACTGTTTTTCCAGCAATGCGATGCGCAAGTCCGCCTCCATTTGCACACGCTCCATCACGGCGTTTTCAAGTGAAGGGTCAAAAAACAGCAGGCTGTTGCGCCCCGCTTCTTTGGTTTTGTACATGGCCAGTTCAGCTTGCTTGAGCAGGTTGTCCAGGCTGGTCTGGCGGCCTTGGAACAGTGTGGCGCCGATGCTGGGCGTGCTGCGGTGCGCCCGCTCATTGATCACGTAGGGTTGATTCAGGCTGGCCAAAATATTCATGCCCACCTCTTGGGCCTGCACGCTGGCTTGCGCCGCGTCAGTGCTGAGTTGGGTGAGCACGACGACGAACTCATCGCCCCCAATGCGGGCCACGGTGTCGCTTTGGCGAACACATGGGGTCAAGCGCCGCGCCACTTGCTTGAGCAGCCGGTCACCCATCTCGTGGCCCAAGGTGTCGTTGAGCATTTTGAAATGGTCCAGGTCAATCAACAGCAAGGCGCCAAATCGCTGGTCTTCGGTGCTGGCCTGCATGGCCTGCTCGATGCGCTCGCGCACCAGGGTCCGATTGGGCAAGCCGGTCAGGGTGTCGAAGTAAGCCAGGTTGGTGATGCGGTTTTCGGCCAGTCTTTTTTCGGTGATGTCACGCCCCAGCCCCAGCACGCCAATGAACCGCGAGTCGTCGTGCACGGGGGTGATGCTGATCTCCAGCAAATAACGCTGACCATCGCTGCCGCACTGGAGCCATTCTTCCCGCACTTGGGGTTGTTTGCTGTCGGGGGCGTGGCGTTGCAGTACGTTCAAAAATTCCGTGTTGTCCTGGGTGGTAATGACCTCATCGGTCTTGCCCACAATGTCAGCTTCAGACAAGCCAATAAAGCGCTCGAACATGGGGTTGCAGGTGAGGTAGGTGCCGTTCACGTCTTTGAACCAAATCAACTCACGCAAGGATTTGAAAATGGTTTGCAGGTGCGCTTTTTGAGACGCCACCTGCTGGTAAAGGGCAAACATTTCTTCCGATGAAATCATGTTGATTCGTTCCGACGCCCCGTTGTCTTTGCTTGTCCTTGGGTTAGGGAGCGGGACTTCCAATGCCCGCTCTGTAGTGACAGCTTATTGCAGCGCGACCAAGCCATTGCCCCTATCAGCAGGGTGATTTACGCCCAGTTCGACCCATCGTGGGTCGGGGGGGCGCTAGATCAGAAGGGAGGCGTTGTTTTGTTGTTCGGGCTGAGTCCAGCGCGACAGGGCTTGGCGCAGGGTGGCCACATTGAAGGGCTTGGAGATGTAGTCGTTCATGCCGATATGCAGGCACTTTTCAAGGTCGCTGGGGGCGGCATTGGCCGTCATCGCGATGATGGGCAGGTGGTAGCCCTTGGCCCTGATTGCTGCGGTGGCCTCAAAGCCATCGAGCACGGGCATGCGGCAGTCCATCAAGATCGCGTCAAAACCGCCCGTGAGCACCGCGTTGACGGCCTCCTGGCCGTTGTCAACCAAGGTGATGTGGGTGTAGCCAATTTGTTGGAGCAAGGCCTGGGCGACGATCTGGTTGATGGGGTTGTCTTCGACCACCAAAATTTTGCCCGCGTGCGTCAGCGCATCCGTATTCGGTGCAGCCGCCCTGCGTTCGCGTGAGGGGCTTGGTGGTATGGGCAACGGGGTGTTGCTCCCCGCCTGATCGTCTTGGGTGAAGCGCAGCTCGCAGCTGAACACGCTGCCTTGGCCGGGTGTGCTGCTCAGCAGGACTGAGCCGCCCAGGTGCTCGCACAGTTGTCTGACGATGGCCAGGCCCAGGCCGCTGCCACCGAACTCGCGCGTGGTGGAGCTGTCGGCCTGCGTGAAACGGGTGAATAATTTTTCTTGCACCTCGGGCGAGATGCCAATGCCGGTGTCGTGCACGGAGAACCGCAGCGTGGCGTTTGAGCCGGTGGCTTCGGTGTCGTGGCGGTCCAGCCGCTCTATGCGCAGGCCAAACTCGCCTTGGCGTGTGAACTTGAGTGCGTTGGACAACAGATTGTTCAAGATTTGCCGCAGGCGGCCAGGGTCGCCGATCAAGTGATTGGGGACCTTGGGCGACTGTTGGGTGCTGAAGCTCAAGCCTTTTTCGCGCGCGCGCAGCCGGTACAGATTGCTCAACTCGGTCAGCAAGTCACCCAGCTTGAAGGGTACGTGTTCGATGTTGAGTTGGCCGGCCTCGATCTTGCCAATGTCGAGCAAATCGTTGATCAGGCTCAGCAGGGACTTGGCGCTGGAGTCCGCCAGCTCGGCATACTGGCGCTGCTGCGCCGTCAAGCGTTCGGTCAACAGCAACTCCACCATACCCAGCATGCCGTTGAGCGGCGTGCGCATCTCGTGGCTCATGGTGGCCAGAAACTCGCTCTTGGCCTGGTTGGCGGCTTCGGCGGCCTCCAGGGCGTGTTTTTGGCTCAGCTGGCTTTCGCGCAGCGCCTCTTCGGCTTCCTTGCGGTCGGTGATGTCCACCCAGAAGCCCAAAGAACGCGTGGGCTTGCCTTGTTCAAAAAACAAACGCCCTACGGTGGCGATCCAGCGCACAGCACCATGGCATTGCACGATGCGCTGCTCGACATAAATGCGCCCATCGCCCGCCGGGTCGCTGGCACGCTTGAAGGCCGCGATGCCCATTTCGGCGTCCTCGGGGTGCATGTGGGACATGACCTGGGCGTGTCCAACCTCTGCATCTCTGGGGTAGCCCAGCATTTGCTTGAGTCGGGCCGAGATGTGAAAGCTGCCCGTGCCGATGTTGCGGTCGTACATGCCAAAGCGCGCGGCGTCGGCGGCCAGGCGCATGCGCTCTTCGCTTTCTCGCAGCGCTTCTTCGGTGCGGGCACGTTCCAGCCGGGGAAAAATTCGAGCGGCCAGTTCACTGAGCAAGGCGATGTCTTCCGCGGGCCAGACATAGGGTTCGCTGTGGCTGGCGGTTAAGACGTACTTCAAGCGCCCGTCGGCTACATAAGGGGCGTTCAACAGGGCGCACACGTTGCGCTCCTTGAGGCGTTCCAACTCATCGACTGAGCGGGGGTCGAGCTGCGCATCCGCGCTGACCAGGGTTTTACCTTCGGCCAAATCCAGCCGTTCGGCCTCTGTTCGGAAGGCCATCAGGGGGACAATCCGTGACGAGAAAGCGGTATTTGGTTCAATCGGATCCTCAAACATCACCACTTGATGGGCCGCGTCGTCCATCTCTACCAGCATGCAGCGCGTGAGCTGTAGGTGCTGGGCAATGCGCGTGAGCGACACGTGAATGATGTCCGCACTGCTGTGCAGCAAGGAAAACGACTTTTGTAAATCGGCCAGAAAAGCCAGGTTGCGTTCCCGGCGTTTGGTTTCGGTGATGTCCCAGTTGGTGCCCACCAAACGCAGGGAGCGGCCAGCAGGGTCGCGCAGCAAGCGGGCGTGGGCTTTGAGGGTGTGTACCTCGCCATTGAGCCAGATAATGCGAAATTCAGGGGTGTAGGGTTGATCCTCAAGCAACGCGGCTTGCAGGGCAGCGTCGGGAATGGCGGCATCGTCGCGGTGCAGGCACTGCGCCCAGGCGTCCAGCGCGTTGGGGAACATGGCCCGGCTGGTGCCAAAAAGGGCGTACATGTTGTCGTCCCAAAATAGCGTCTGGTTTTGCAAATCCAACTCCCAGATGCCGACCTCGGCGGAGTCCACGGCCAGCTTCATGCGGGCTTCGCTCATGCGCAAGGCGGTCTCCCGGGCATGACTGTTGAGCTCAGTTTCGGCAATGCAGGCCAGGTCATCCAGTAAAGCCAGTTGGTCGGGGGACAGCGTGCGTGGTTTGTGGTCCACCACACACAAGGTGCCAATCCGGTTGCCTTGCATCGTTTTCAGGGGCCGACCGGCGTAAAAGCGCACATAAGGCGCGCCTGTGACGAATGGGTTGTCGGCGAAGCGCGTGTCTGCGCTTGCGTCAGCGACGATAAAAAAATCATCGTTCAGGATGGCGTGCCCGCAAATGGAGGTGTCGCGCGAGGTCTGCTTGGTATCCAGACCAAAGGCTGACTTGAACCACTGGCGGTCGGTGTCAACCAGCGAGACCACGGCGATGGGCATCTCCAGCAGTGCAGCAGCCAGTCGGGTGACGCGGTCAAAACGCTCCTCAGGCGGGGTGTCCAGAATATCCAAGGCGTGCAAGGCGGCCAGCCGTTGGGCTTCATCTGGGGGGATGCGGGGCGCTTGCATGGTGCAGAACTTCGGGTGGCGGGCTTGATGTCGGTGACGGTGTCAGCCGGGATAGTACGCCTGCGCCGGGTGAAAATCTATAATCGTGGGTCAAATCCCCCTCAAAAAAACATGAATACGCCCACTATTACCGTTGCCGATATCCGCAAGACTTTTCTGGACTTCTTCGCCTCCAAAGACCACACCGTGGTGGCGTCCAGCCCACTCGTGCCCGGCAATGACCCCACGCTCATGTTCACCAACTCGGGCATGGTGCAGTTCAAGGATGTGTTTTTGGGCA
>CANCDA010000130.1 GCA_947374705.1 Comamonadaceae bacterium
TCACTGGTGGCGCTTAAAAATTGGCTGGCACTCAGAGTGCCTTTGACGATATCGACGACCCCGACGCGGAGCAGCGGCGTGGCGGGGCAGGTTGACGCCCACGCCCTGTTCCTGGGCCGCAACGGCACGCGCCTCACCGCCCAGTCCATCTGGCAGCGCCTCAAGCGGCGCAGCTTGCAAGCGGGCTTGGCCACGCCGGTGCACCCGCACATGCTGCGCCACTCCTTTGCCAGCCATGTCTTGCAGTCCAGCAGCGACTTGCGTGCCGTGCAGGAGTTGCTGGGCCACGCCAACATCAGCACGACGCAGGTGTACACGCGGCTGGATTTTCAGCACCTGGCCAAAGCGTATGACGCCGCTCATCCCCGGGCGCGGCTCAAAGGGCCGCGCTGAAGCGAGACTTGCACGGCATCGGACATTTGCAGCAGGTGGCTGGACCAGGCGGATTGAAAATCCTCCAAGATGCGTTGCTCCGCATCGATATGGGCCAGGGCCAACGTCAGGTAGGACTGTTGGGCTTTGACCAAGGCCCCCAGCAGGGTGGACATTTCGGTCTCCAGCGTCACCTTTTCGCATTGGTTAAATCGACGCACGTGCTTGATCTGGGCGATGCTCATGGGCTCACACACCTTCAGAGGCATAGCGGCCCGAGGTGCGGGCAGTACGCAGTCTCTGGAGATGGCCAGCAGCGTGTCGATTTCAAACGCGTTGCCACGGTTGGTGTGTGTTTGATGCCCATCGGATTTCATGTCGGCCTCCAGCTTTTGTTTTTGCGTCACTCAGTGCATGGAATTTATCCCGCAGCGCCCTCAGGCCATCCCCGGAAAAGGCCGACAATTCCCCCCTATGAAAACGATTCGACTCAAAGCTGGCAAAGAGCGTTCGCTCTTGCGCCGTCACCCCTGGATTTTCGAGTCCGCCATCGCCAAGGGGGCCGGTGACGCGGGCGAGACGGTGCGGGTGGAATCGCACGAAGGCGCATTTCTGGCTTGGGCCGCGTTCAGCCCCGCCTCCAAAATCCGCGCACGGGTCTGGAGTTTTGATGAAAACCAGCGCATCGATGCTGCGTTTTTGATCGCTGCTTGCGCCAATGCGGTGAAGGCCAGAGCACGATTTGACATTCAAAGTGATGGCATGCGCTTGGTTCACGGTGAATCTGACGGCCTGCCCGGCTTGATCGTGGATCGCTACGGCGACACGCTGGTGGCGCAGTTTCTCTCCAGCGGGGCAGAGCGCTGGAAAGACGTGCTGGCTGATGCGCTCTTGGCGCAGACCGGCCTGAGCAAGCTGTACGAGCGCTCTGACGCGAGTTCGCGCGCCCAGGAAGGCCTGCCGGAAGTGAAGGGCTGGCTGCGGGGCGACGGGCCGACCGATCTCGTCTTGCGAGAACACGGCTGGCAGCTCGGCCTGAGCATTGAAGAAGGCCACAAGACGGGCTTCTACCTGGATCAGCGTGACAGCCGCAAGAAGTTTGCCGACTACGCCCAGCGCCTGAACTTCGAGCGCGTGCTCAACTGCTACTGCTACACCGGCGGCTTCACCGTGGCGGCCCTGTCGGGCATGCAGGCGGCAGGTTTCGCAAACCAGGCGGCACACGTCACCTCCATCGACTCGTCCGGCCCAGCATTGGCGCGTGCGGCGGCGAATGTGGCGTTGAACGGTTTTGAGGCCTCACGCGCGAGTTTTATGGATGCCGATGTCAACGCATCGCTGCGCCAGTTCATCGAGCAGGGCCGCACGTTTGACGCCATCGTGCTTGACCCGCCGAAGTTCGCGCCCACCGTCGCGCACGCAGAGCGCGCCGCGCGGGCCTACAAAGACATCAACCGTCTGGCCTTCAAGTTGCTCGCTCCGGGTGGCGTGCTGTTCACCTACTCCTGCTCAGGCGGCATCAGCGCCGACTTGTTCCACAAAATCGTTGCCTCAGCCGGCATTGACGCGGGCGTGGACGGCTTCATCACCGAGCGCCTGGGCGGCGCGCCCGATCACCCCATGACCATCAACTTCCCCGAGGGCGAGTACCTCAAGGGGCTGGTGGTGATGCGGCGGGGCTAAAACAAGCGTCACCCGTCCCCGCTAAACTCCCCCACTTCCCCGTTTAACCGAATCGACATCCCATGAGCCTGACCCCCACCACCATCCTGACCGGCTTTCTTGGCTCCGGCAAAACCACCTTGCTCAAGCGCGTGTTGCAAGAAGCGCACGGCCAGAAAATTGCCGTGATTGAGAATGAATTTGGTGAGGAAAACATCGACAACGACATCCTGGTGTCTGACACCAAGGAGCAAATCATCCAGATGAGCAACGGCTGCATCTGCTGCACCATCCGCGAAGACCTGCGCACCACACTGCGTGATCTGGCCGAGAAAAAACGCAAAGGCGAGCTCGACTTTGAGCGCGTGGTGATTGAGACCACTGGCTTGGCCGATCCCGGCCCCGTGGCGCAGACCTTCTTCATGGACGATGAAATCGCCGAGAGCTTCCTTCTCGACTCCATCCTGACTCTGGTGGACGCCAAGCATGCGGCTCAGCAGTTGAACGACCGGCAAGAGGCGCGCCGCCAAGTGGGCTTTGCCGACCAGATTTTCATCAGCAAGACCGATTTGGTGTCGGCTGAGGAAACCGCCGCTTTGATGCACCGCTTGAAGCACATGAACCCACGTGCGCCGCAAAAAGCCGTGCATTTTGGTGAAGTGGCCTTGAGCGAGGTGTTTGACCTGCGCGGCTTTAACCTCAACACCAAGCTGGAGATTGACCCGGACTTTCTCAAAGACGACGCGCATGACCATGACCACGCGCATGGCGATGACCACGAACACGGTGAGCACTGCGATCACCCCTCGCACGCCCATGCCGATGCCCAAGACCATGGCCACCACCATCACCATGATGACGACGTGAAGAGCTTCGTCTTCCGCTCAGACCGTGCCTTTGACCCGGCCAAGCTGGAAGACTTTTTGGGTGCCATCGTCAACATCTACGGCCCGCGCATGCTGCGCTACAAGGGCGTGTTGCACATGAAAGGCACCGAGCGCAAGGTGATTTTTCAAGGGGTGCACCAACTCATGGGCAGCGACTTGGGCCCCGCTTGGGGGCCGGACGAGGCGCGCATCAGCAAGATGGTGTTCATTGGCCTGGACTTGCCCAAAGACATCTTCCTGCAAGGCTTGGAGCAGAGCCTGGTTTAAAACCTGTACACTCGCGCGCCGGGATGAAACTATCATCTGCGCCCCATCCCGACTGTGCATTGAGGTTATAACTGTAGGTGTTGTGGTGTGAGCGCCTGCTCAGACGCTGCAAAAAATCAAGATTTCACGATCAAAACAGGAAAGACGCCGTGTCCACTAAAGCTAAAACCATAGCGACCAAGACGAAGGCCAAGGCCAAGCCCGTCAGCAAGGCGGTCGCCAAGTCAGTGGTCAAGCCAGCGGCCAAGCCTGCCGCAGGTAAAGCCGTGGTGACATCGTCCAAAGTCGTGACGACCAAGAAACCGGTGGTGAAAGCCCTTGCCAAGTCGGTCGTTAAAGCCAAGCCTGTGGCAAAACCGGTTGCGAAGACCGCTGTTAAAAGCAAACCGGTCGTGAAAGCCAAGCCCGCTGCGAAAGCACCGGCGAAGACAGTCGTCAAAGCACCCGTTAAAGCAGCAGTCAAAGCCAAACCCGTACCGCCATCAAAAACCGTGACCAAGCCAGTGGCCAAGAAGACGCCTGTTGCGAAACAGCCAGCGTCTAAGGTCGCAAAACCAGTGGCCTCACCTGTCAAACCAACGACCCCATCCGTGGCCAAGCCGATTGTGAAACCCACAGTCAAGGCCGCTGCCAAGGTGTCGACCCAACCCGCTACTCCTCTGAAAACCTCTCCTACTGTTCTTGTCCCAGCCGTCTCCCCCGTGTCTGCGACCGTCCCTAAAGTTGTGCCTGCGGCTGTTGTGCCGCCGGTCAAACCTCGGGTGTCTTCGCGTCTAGCCCAGCTAACCGTTCCTTCCATGGCGCAATCGGTGGCCTCCACCGCTGCCAAAGCCAGTTTTTCCCAATCCGAGCCTGTGACCCTGATCGTTCCCCCCTTGCCCTCAAGCATCAAAAAAGACCCCAAGTTAGCCAATAACTGGAAGACCAAAGCGGCCGACCAATTGAGCGACGCCGAATTGCTGGCCATGCCTGACAGCGAGTACATGAACGACAAGCAAGTGGCCGCTTTCCGCCATCGCCTCCAAGTGCTCAAAAAAGACATGCTGGCCAATGCCGGTGAAACCACGGAGCATCTGCGTGAAGACACCGTGGTGGTGCCCGATCCGGCGGACCGCGCCACCATTGAAGAAGAGCATGCCTTGGAGCTGCGCACCCGTGACCGTGAGCGCAAGTTGCTCAAAAAGATCGAGCAGTCCATCACCCTGATTGACGCGGGTGAGTATGGTTACTGCGACGAAACTGGCGAGCCCATCGGTGTGGGTCGATTGCTGGCGCGCCCCACGGCGACCTTGTCGCTGGAAGCGCAGCAACGCCGTGAACTCAAACAGAAAATGTTTGGGGATTGAGCCTAAGGCTCTGTCGCCGTAAGCTCCAACGCATCACCCTCACCTCTGCTTGAATCTGCGAACATGGCCAAAGACGATTCTCCATCCGGTTTACTCTCTAAGGTAGCCAGATTCGTCTCCAACCCGACCAAGAGTTGGGACGAAGTCGAGGCCAAAGATTCTGTGCCGAGCACTGGTTATAGCAAGGATGCGCTCAAGGCCATGATCGTGCGCAAAAAGCAAAACGATTTTGTGCGCAAGCGCGAGTTTGATGTGCTGCGCAAATTGCGCCGCACTGAGCCGGCTCAAAGTGCGGCCAAAGCGGATCGCCCCTCCTACTTTCAAAGCAGCTTGCCGTCCAATGCGGATGACCGCGCCATGACGGTCAGGAAAATCGACGAAATCGAAGCTCAGATGTCGAACCAGTGGTGGCGCGGCAAGTCCGGCGAAGGCGCTGCCAGTGGTGAACGCCCCCCAACACCGCCGCCTCGTTTGCAGGATGTTCATTCACGTCCGCCAGCCGCTCAGCCTGCGCCCAGTCCGGCTTCGGCTTCGGTTCAGACCAACGCGCCACGACGAGCGCCGTCCCAAAGCCTGGATTTGAAGGTGAATAAAGCTTTGGCGCCCACACTGCCGGTCAGCCCTAGCCGCCCCGAGCCGGTTTACAAACAGGCAGCGCCCACCGCGCACGCGCCGTTGATGTCCGCAGCTGTGGCGCCTCAACCTCCTGCTCGCTCTGGACTGATTGAACCCCCGCCACAATGGGGCAAGGCCAACAGTGCGGCAACCGACATGGGTAGCTTGGGCGCTGGCTTTTCAATCTCCAATATATTTCAAAATGCGGAAGTGGATGTTGCCTCCGAGCCCGAGCTCGAAGAAGCCTCCATCCGCTTCGCCAATGGTGACAACGCGGGCGCCGAAGAAGCACTGCTCACGGCGTTGAAGCCCAGCGACTTGAGCGCCGAGCGTGCCGAAATTTGGATCGCCGCCTTGTTTGACCTGTACAGGGCCACCGGGCAACAAGCCCGCTTTGATGAGAGTGCGATTGAATTTGCAGGCCGTTTTGGGCGCTCCGCACCGGCTTGGTTCTCTACGCCGGAGGTGCTCAAACGCGCTGAAGCGCTGCCCAACTTCAAAGGTAACGTGCCGTCTGTGGCGGTGTCTGCCACTGCGGCGCATTGGACAGCGCCTGCGGTGCTGACCCCGGCGAGCCTGGTTGAATTGCAATTGGTTTTGAAAACCACACCGGCCCCCTGGCTGCTGGATTGGGGAAGCTTGGTTGCCATCGAGATCGTGGCGGCGGCCCCATTGAGCCTGCTGTTGGCCCACTGGTGCGTGACTCCGGTGACCCTGAGCTTCAGGGGGGCAGATGGTTTGCAGCGGGCATTGCAGGCTTTGACCCTACCGGGCGACGCCACGCTCGCACCTGCTGTTTGGCAAATGCACATGGATGCTTTGCGCGTGATGGGCTTGCACGACGATTTTGAAACCGTCGCACTCGACTTCTGCATCACCTTTGAGGTGTCGCCGCCCTCCTGGCAAAAATCCCTGTGTATTTGCAAAATCGAAGGGACCACCACCACGGCTCAGCGTGCGAATGATCAGTCCATGGACGTCAAAGAACCCTGGAAAGACTCGATCGTTCACAGCGCCTTCCTGGAGGAGGACTCCGTCATTGGGGCCGCTATGGTGGCACTCAGTGGTGAAATATTGAGCGATGCTGCTGATGCGCTGGCGCAATTGGAGGCGGCCATGGGCGAAGGGGCCACACAAATGGTGGTGTCCTGCGATAACCTGATTCGCGTGGATTTCTCTGCGGCCGGCAGCATCCTCAACTGGGTGGCCGGGCAAAGGGCCAGCGGCTGCATGGTGCAGTTCCGCAATGTCAACCGCATCGTCGCGGCCTTTTTCCATGTGATTGGCATTACCGAATTCGCCCGGGTGGTGCCACGCAACACCTGAGCGACGCCAACGCCGTCGTCCGGCGGAGAGGGTTGGCTCATCGGCGATAGACCGGTGCTTGTTGCATTTTGATGCATTTATTTTTGTGGCCTCAACCTTCAGGCATCACATTCACACCCATCGCTAAGTGCTTAATTTAGAACAGTTTTCATGCGGTCATTGCATGATAAATCAGCTCTAAGTCCTTGATTCCATTGAAATTTTTCATGTTTTAGAGTTTGACGACCTTTAATTTGCTGGTACAGTGCAAATAAGTGCAATTAAGTGGTGAAAAGTGCCGTTACTTCTCACCTTGCTGCATTTCAATTTCACAGGGGTGTGCTGTCGTGTTTCAAGGGGCTTCGTCACTGAATCTGGATGCCAAGGGGCGGTTGTCTGTGCCGACCCGGCATCGTGACGTGCTCTTGGCCACCGCAGCAGGGCAGCTCACCATCACCAAACACCCGCACGGCTGCCTTATGGTCTTCCCCCGCCCAGAGTGGGAGAAGTTCCGCGAGCGCATCGCCGCCTTGCCCATGTCGGCCCAGTGGTGGAAGCGCATCTTC
>CANCDA010000131.1 GCA_947374705.1 Comamonadaceae bacterium
CCCTGACCGCCCGAGCCGTAGGTCAATTTCTTGGGCTGCGGAATAGCAAAGTCCACCAGCTCTTTCAGGCTCTTGGCGGGCAGCTCCTGACGCACCATGAGCACTGCCGGTGACTCGGCCACGGTGCTGACTTTGACGATGTCTTTGACCGGGTCGTAGGGCAGCTTGTCGTACAGGGCGGCGGAGATGGCGAAGGAGTTGTCGGTGACCAAGAGCGTGTAGCCATCGGGCGCGGCTTTGGCCACGATGTCCGTGCCCAGCGTGCTGCCCGCGCCGCCGCGCGATTCAACGATAAAGGGCTGGCCCAGCTCGCTGGACAGTTCTTGTGCGATGGCGCGTGCTGCCGTGTCGGTGAAGGAGCCCGCCGCAAAGGGGACGATGATGCGCACCGGTTTGTTGGGCCAGGGCGCTTGCGCGTGAGCGGTGATCGCGAGGGCACAGGTCAGGCCCAGCAAGGCTGTGCGAATGTGTTTTGACATGATTTCTTTCGCTAGCGGGGGAGAGGGGTAAGCACTTGCCGCACGCGCCATGCGGTGGCTTGAATCGACGACAGCACGGGGCGCGCAAACTCGGCGCGCAGCCCACCCAAAATGTCAAAGGTGGGCAGTTGTGAGCAGGCGATGAACAGCGCATCGCAGTCTGCGTGCATGGTGGCGCGCGCCATGTGGGCGACTTCTGCTGAGGTGATCTTGCCCAGCTCGTCCACGTTGGCGGCGTACAGGCTGTTGAAAGCGGCGACTTCCATGCCGCTCGCGGTCAAAAACTTCTTTAACTGGTCGTTCACCAAGTCTTGGTAGGGCGTGACCAGCGCGATCTTGTGCGCTTGCGCCGCTTGCAAAGCCAGCACCATGGCCTGCGCGGTGGTGATCACCGGCTTGCCCACCACCTGCGCGAGTTCACGCGCCAATTCAGCATCGCCCACCGGCCCGGAGAGAAAGCTGGCCGCAGTGCAGCCATAAGCCAGCATGTCGATGGGCTGGCCGGCCAAGGTGGCCGCAAGTTCAAGCGCTTGTTTTTTGTAGGCGGGAATAGTCTCTGGGGTGAGCAGGCCCTGACCGCGTGGGATTTTCAGCGTCGTCACACGGGTGTCGCTCGGCAGCCCCGCGCGCAGCTCGCCCTCCATCGTGGTGTTGTTGATGGGCACCATGAGCGCGACATGCCAGGGGTTCGTCATGGGGTTTAGGGTCTAATCTTTGGAAATTCATTTTAGAGGAGCAAATAATGAGTTTTCTTCACAGACTGACCCACAAGTTGGCCAGCGCCTTGCTGCTCTGCTGCGTCAGCGCAACGGCCTTCGCGCAAACCTTCCCGACCAAGCCGGTGCGCATCGTCATCGGCTTTCCCGCAGGCGGTGCGATTGACCTGGTGGGGCGCATCATCGCGCCCAAGCTCTCAGACGCTCTGGGCCAGCCCGTGGTGGTGGACAACCGGCCTGGCGCCAATGGCGCGCTTGGCTTGGACGCGGTGGCCAAGGCCGCACCGGACGGGCACACGATGTTTCTGGGCACGCTGGGCAACCTGAGCATCAACCCCTCGCTCTACCCCAACCCGCAACTCAACATTGACAAACAGTTCACGCCCTTGATGTTGCTGACCTCGGTCTCTTTTGTTTTGTATGCCAACCCCAGCGTGCCCGTGAACTCCGTCGCCGAGCTGGTGGCTTACGGCAAAGCCAACCCCGACAAGTTGAACTACTCCTCCAGCGGCAAAGGCGGCTTGCCTCATCTGGCGGGCGAGCTGTTCAGCAGTGCGGTGGGCGTGAAGATGACGCACATCGCCTACAAAGGCAGTGCGCCCAGCATCAACGACGTGATGGGCGGGCAAGTGCAGTTCACGTTCGAGTCCGCTGCGATTGGTTTGCAACACCTCAAGACCGGCCGCCTACGCGCGCTGGCCACTACCGGCCTGAAGCGCCCCGCGTTTTTGCCGAACGTGCCCACCGTGGCCGAGGCCCTGCCTGGCTTTGAGGTGGTGAACTGGTTTGGCCTGGTCTTGCCTGCGGGCACGCCGCGTGAGGTGATTGCCCGCTTGAACGCGGAGATCACCAAGGTGCTGGCACTGCCCGAAGTGCGCGAGAAGCTGATTGCCCAGGGCACCGACCCGGTGGGAGGCACGCCTGAAGCTTTTGGCGTGTTCATCCAGTCTGAAACCGCCAAGTGGGCGCGCATCATCCGCCAGGGCAACATCACGCCGGATTGAAGTCCCCGCCCTCTCAGGTTTTGATGGCCTGCACCGCCTTGGCCTTGGCCGTACAAGCCGCCACCAGAAAGCCAATGTCCGTGCCAGTAGAAACATAGAGTGCGCCCATGCGCACAAAGCGTTCGACCAGATCGGGCCGTGTGGACAAGCCGCCGATGCCGACATGCTTGCCATACTTGCGGCACGCGGCGATGGTGCGCTCATAAGCCGCCGCCACGCGCGGGTCGTCGTAGTCACCGGGGATGCCCCACTCGGCGGTGAGGTCGTTGGTGCCGATCAGCATCATGTCCACACCTTCGACGGCAGCAATTTCTTCGACGTGCTCCAGCGCGTCCACGGCTTCCATCATCACGCAGACCAGCGTGGCTTCGTTGAGCGCCGGGTTGGCCTCACTCGCGGGAAAGCTGCGGTACTGCAAATGCGGCAAACCGGCGTTGGCGGAGCGGTCGCCCAGCGGTGGAAATTTAGCGGCACGCACCACGGCACGGGCCTCGTCGGCGGAACGCACGTGGGGTGCGATCACGCCCATGGCGCCCGCGTCCAGCACGCGCGAGATGTAGTCGGGCGTGTTGGCCGGTACGCGCACCAATGGGGTGATGCCCGCCTCCAACGCGGCCATGCAGATCTGGCCGGTGGTGTCGATGGAGAAGCTGCAGTGCTCCATATCGACGTAAAGCGTGTCAAAGCCCGCCGTCTTGGCGATGCGCGCGATCTCCACGCCACGCACCAAACGCACCGTCATGGAGGCCACGACTTCATTGCGGGCGAATTTGGCTTTGACGTGATTGACCAGAATGTCTTTGAGTGCCGTGCGCATGGGGTGTCCTCGGGACTGTTGATTAAAGGTGCTTGGAATTGTAGGGGCCGAGCTGTAAGGGAATGTGAGGGCATGGGACACCCTCGTCACTTAGAATCACCCCTGTTGAACGGGAGAAGCAAACATGAAACTCATTGGAAATTACACCAGCCCCTACGTGCGCAAAGTGCGTGTGGTCATGGCTGAGAAAAAGTTGGATTTCCAATTGGTGATCGACGACGTCTGGTCTGCCGAGTCCGCCATTCGCGAGTCCAACCCCCTCGGTAAAGTGCCCTGCCTCATCATGGAAGGCGGCGAAGCCCTGTTTGACTCGCGTGTGATCGTGGAGTACCTGGACACGCTCTCCCCCGTGGGCAAGTTGATCCCACCCGTGGGTCGCGAGCGGGTGGAAGTCAAAACCTGGGAGGCCTTGGCCGATGGCGTGATGGACGCGGCCCAACTGGCCCGCGTCGAGGCGGTGTGGAGCGGGCGCAGTGATGCCCAGCGCAGCCAGGCCTGGATTGAGCGCCAGCTGGTCAAAATCCAAGGCGGCTTGAAGGCCATGAACCAGGGTCTGGGCGAGAAGCCTTTTTGCACCGGCATTCACATGAGCCTGGCTGACATAGCGGTGGGCTGCGCTCTGGCGTATCTGGACTTTCGTTTTGCGCACATCGATTGGCGCGCCGATCACCCGCATCTGGCCCGTCTGCAAGACAAGCTGGCGCAGCGTCCCAGCTTCAGCGACACGGCACACGACTGAGTTCGCGCAGTTCGCTCAATCCGCTCAGCTTGGGCGGCACAGCGCCAATAGGCGCTGCACATTCAACTTGACCTTCACATCGCGGTGCGCCACGCTGGCCACAATGGCGTATTCACGCTGCACCGTGTCGCGCACCAGCGGCTCCACCGTGGGCATGCCCTCGCGATTGATAATCACCGCCACACGCGGCGTGGTGGTGTTGCGGCCCCGGCGCACCACCACGGCAATCTCTTGTGTGGCCAGACGCACGAAGGAGCCGGGCGTGTAAATGCCCACCGCCTTAATCAAAGCGGCCCCGGCTTCATCGACCTGGCGGTTTTCATCAAAATAACTGGCGTGCATCGCCGCCGCCGAGCTGGACGGCAAGCGTGTGGCACGCGGGGCCAGGCGTGCGGCAAACATGTCGGCGCGCTGGATCAAGCGCGCCAGGCGCTGACTTTCAGTTTTGTGGGACAAAGCGCCCGGTGCCACATGGTGATGCGCCTGAATGGCTTCGAGCCAAACCGCATCGTGCACGCCCGCGTGGTCTAACAAAATCACCGAGCGTTCGGCATGGCGGTCAATCTGCAAGCGCTGCTCAGCCGCAGGCGGCTCCCGTTGCAAGGCCAGCCGGTCTTGCAAGTCCGTCATGCTGATGTTCATGGTCAACGCGGCCTGGCACACCGA
This sequence comes from Comamonadaceae bacterium, assembly GCA_947374705.1. Classification (GTDB taxonomy): domain Bacteria; phylum Pseudomonadota; class Gammaproteobacteria; order Burkholderiales; family Burkholderiaceae_C; genus CANCDA01. The sequence goes on from CANCDA010000131.1 coordinate 4,422, forward strand.
ATGCTCCAACTCGGCTGACCAGTGCAGCACGTCACGCACGGCAATGCCGCAGATGACACTGACCAACATCGCGTGGGTAGCGCTGTAGAGCTTGAGCTCGCTGGCCGACAACTGAAACAGGGCGAGCAACAGGCCGTCCGGGTTGCGCCGCGCCAAGTGCTCCAGTTGATGCTGGAGTTGCTCCAGGCGCTTGCGGAAGTGGGGCGCGCCAGCATCGCGCAACACCGTGTTGGCCTGGGCCTGCAAGTCCAGCCAGTCGGTGGGGGCGTCGTGCGGCTCGGCTCGCTCCGGGCTTCGGTCATCCGTGGACACCATCGCGCCCGCGATTTGACCGAGCTGGGTATCGTCGCTGATCAAGGCATGCAGCCGACCCATGTACGCCCGGTGATGCAGCTCAGACTCAACCACGTCGATATAGAGGTGGGCGCGGTTGGCCGCCAAGGTTTTGAGTTCATCGCGGGTCTGAAACACCGCGCCTTTTTTGGCCAACAAAAATCCCTCAACATCCCTGATCGAAAAAGGCAGGGGCTGACCAATCAACACGTTTTCGGCAGGTAGGGTGACAAGCTTCATGGGTGAGAAAAGTATGTCGCCATCACCCCAAACTTAAGCGCAGAAATCACCGGCCATTGACCTGTGTTTCATGGCTTTAAGCGATGGCCTGCTAGGATGCGCGCCATGACGCCCCACCCCGCACCGCTACCCGACTTCCTGGACAAACTCTGCCCGCGCGAGGCCTTGGCCGAGCGGCTGGCCAGCCTGCCCCGCCCCCTGGTGTTCACCAACGGCGTGTTTGACGTCATGCACCGGGGGCACGCGGTCTATCTGGCGCAGGCGCGCGCCCTGGGCGGCAGCCTGCTGGTGGCGCTCAACACCGATGCCTCGGCCCGGCGTCTGGGCAAGGGGCCAGACCGCCCGCTCAACCGAGAAGAAGACCGCGCCATCCTCATGGCCGCACTCGGCGCCGTGGATCTGGTGACCTGGTTTGATGAAGACACGCCGATGGAACTGCTGGCGCAAGTGCGCCCGGACATTCTGGTCAAAGGCGGTGACTACGACATGGCCACACTGCCCGAAACGCCACTGATGGCGGCCTGGGGCGGCACGGCATTAGCCTTGCCGTTTGTGGAGGGTTACTCCACCACCGCGTTGGTGCGCAAGATTCGCAGCGCAGCTATCTGAACGCGCCCAGCTGGTTGGCTGCATCACGCAGCCCGGCCCGAAAATCCGGGTGGGCAATGGCAATCAGGGCGGCCGCGCGCTGTTTCGCTGATTTACCCCGCAGCTGAGCCACGCCGTATTCGGTCACCACATAATTCACATCGTTCTTGCTGGTGGTGACATGGGTGCCTGCGGTCAGCGTCGGGACGATGCGTGAAATGGTGTTGTCCTTGGCCGTTGAAGGCAACACGATGAAAGCCTTGCCGCCGACCGATCGGTTTGCCGCTCGCACAAAATCAGACTGGCCACCCGTCCCGGAATAAGGGCTAGGCCCCATGCTTTCGGAGCCACACTGGCCGAGCAAATCTACCTGCAAACTGGCATTGATGGCCATCATCTGATGATTCTGACCAGCGATGAACGGGTCGTTGGTGAAATTCGAAGGGTGCATTTCCAGCATCGGGTTCTGGTGCATGAATTGGTACAGCCGTTGCGACCCGAGGGCAAACGTGCCGACCATTTTCCCGGGTAAAAAATTCTTTTTCCGGTTGTTCACCGCACCACATTCGACCAACTTCAAAATCCCGTCGCCAATCATTTCGGAATGAATCCCGAGGTCGTGCTTGGCCGTGAGTTGAAGCACCACTGCATCGGGAATGCCGCCGTAGCCAATCTGCAAGGTCGAACCATCCGGGATCATGTCGGCGACGTATTTGCCAATGGCTTCCTGGATCGGCCCAATTTTAGGCAAACCGACTTCCAGGATGGCCTCGCGGCTCTCCACCAGCGCCGTCACCTGCGAAATATGAACATGACACTGCCCGTGCGCAAAGGGCACGTTAGGGTTCACCTCCAAAATCACCGCGCGGGCTTTGTGGATCGCCGCCATGGTGTAGTCCACGCCCAAGCTCAGGGAAAAGTATCCGTGCTCGTTCATGGGCGATGCCATTGAGAACACCACATCGGCCGGCATATCGCCGCGCTCCATCATGGCGGGAATCTCAGAAAAATGACAGGGGATGAAATCCGCCCAACCTTCTTGACCGGCGGCACGCGACGCGCCGCCGAAAAACAAGGCGCAGTGGCGGACATGATGCGCGGTATCCGGGTCGAAGTAGGCGTATTTTCGGACGGCAAGGATCTGTGCAACCCGGATGTCCTTGAACTGACGGCGCTGCTCGGAGAGGGCCGTCAGCAGAGTCGGCGGCTCACCGACGCCGGTGGGCACGATGATCATGTCGCCATCGCGCAAGTGGGTCAGTGCATCCAGGGCGCTGCCGCATCGGGCTTGGTACAGATCGTGGGGTTTTTGCATGAGATTTCCTAGATGAGGGATGCGACCCGATGACATCAAA
>CANCDA010000132.1 GCA_947374705.1 Comamonadaceae bacterium
TGCGTGACCGCATCAAGTCCATGCGCATCGCCAACATCTACGAGCCGCATCACTACCGGCACATCCTCTCAGGCGTGCAGATCACGGGGGAATCATCGACAACAAGTGGGGGCGGCGATTTGCAGGTGCGCTCCAACTACCTGGTCGTACGCACCATGGCCATGGACGGCAACATGATGATTTACTCGACAGGCCAGTGCCAGGACGTGGTGACCATCACTGCCGATGGCCCGCGCTTCAAACGCCGCAAATTCATCTATGACTCGCGCGTGATCGAGACCTTGATGGTCATTCCGCTGTAAACGCCAGACCTGACAACTGGAGGCATGACATGACAAAAAAAATAGGCCGATGTGCCGCCCTTTTGCTGGCTGCGCTGTGCACTGCCAGCGGCGCTTTCGCACAAACGGCGGCTGCATGGCCGCAAAAGCCCATTCGCATCATCGTGCCCAACCCCGCCGGTGGCACGGCGGACTTGCTGCCACGCTTGATCTCAGAGCCTCTGAGTCGCAGTCTGGGCCAACCCGTCATCATTGAAAACCGCGCCGGTGCGGCGGGCAATATCGCCGCTGAATATGTGGCCAATGCCGAGCCCGATGGCTACACCCTGATGGCCGCGCCGCCACCGCCCTTGTCCATCAACATCAGCCTGTACCCCAAGCTCAACTACGACCCCGCCAAGTTCGTGCCCATCACCGTACTGGCCGCCGTGCCCAATGCGCTCATGGTGCACCCCAGCGTGCCAGCGAATACGTTGGAAGAGTTCATTGCCTACGCCAAGGCCAACCCCAACAAGCTCAGTTACGCCTCTCAAGGCAATGGCTCCACCGCGCACCTCACGGCCGAACTCTTCAAACTCAAAACCGGCACGCAGCTCGTGCATGTGCCTTACAAGGGCGACGCCCCCGCCATTGCCGACTTGCTGGGTGGTCATGTGCACCTGATGTTTGGCAACGTGGCCGCCGCATCCGCGCATCTGAAAAGTGGCAAGCTGCGCATCCTGGCCGTAACCAGTGCCAAGCGCATTGCGTCTATGCCGAGCATTCCCGCTTTGAACGAGGTCGTGCCAGGTGTCATCGGCGTGGCTTGGTTTGCCATGGTGGCGCCAGCTAAAACACCTGCGGCAATAGCCGCGCGACTGTCCAGCACCGTGGCCGAGATTCTGCGCACGCCTGAGATGACCAAGCGCTACGCCGAAGTCGGGGCCGAGCCCGTGGGCAACACGCCCGAGGAGATGGCCGCATGGCAGCGCGAAGACACCGAGCGTTGGCGCGCGGTCATCAAGGCCGGCAAGATCACGGTTGATTAGTTGGTGAGCCTTTAAACCGTGGACATCTTTCTCCAACAAATCATCAACGGCCTGGTGCTGGGCAGCATCTACGCGCTGGTGGCGCTGGGCTACACCATGGTGTACGGCATCATCAACCTCATCAACTTCGCGCATGGCGAGGTGCTGATGGTGGGCGCGCTCACGAGCTGGAGCGCTATTGGCCTGATGCAAGAGGCCATGCCGAATGCGCCGGGCTGGCTCATCCTGCTGCTGGCCTTGTTGATCGCCTGTGTGGTGTGTGCCACGCTCAATTTTGTGATCGAGAAGGTAGCCTACCGACCCCTGCGCAACGCGCCCAAACTTGCGCCGCTCATCACCGCCATTGGCATGTCCATCCTGCTGCAAACGCTGGCCATGATCATCTGGAAGCCCAGCTACAAGTCTTATCCCTCTTTGCTGCCCAGCACACCCATTCATGTGGGCGGGGCCGTCATCACGCCCACGCAGATTTTGATTTTGGGGTTGACGGCAGTGGCGCTGGCCTTACTCATGTGGCTCGTCAACGCCACGCGCCTGGGCCGTGCCATGCGCGCCACCGCAGAGAACCCGCGCGTGGCTGCGCTGATGGGTGTTCGGCCGGATCGTGTCATCTCCGCCACCTTCATCATCGGCGCGGTGCTGGCCGCACTGGCGGGCGTGATGTGGGCCGCCAACTACGGCACGGTGCACCACAGCATGGGCTTTCTGCCGGGGCTCAAGGCCTTTACCGCTGCCGTGTTTGGCGGCATTGGCAACTTGGGCGGGGCGGTGCTGGGCGGCATTTTGCTGGGCCTGATCGAGTCCATTGGCGCAGGCTATATCGGTGATTTGACGGGTGGCGTGCTGGGCAGCCACTACGCGGATATTTTTGCCTTCATCGTCTTGATCGTGGTGCTCACGCTGCGGCCTTCGGGCTTGCTGGGCGAGCGGGTGGCGGAGCGCTCATGATGTTTCATTTTTGTGCAATTGGTTTTAAAAATATTCATTTTTTATCAATTAAAACCATTTTTGAATGAAAATTCAGCATGGTTAATGATTTTGAGCAACTCGTAGGCGGCGCCTGGCTGAGCCAACGTTACGGTTTTGAGACTGCGCTGCCCCTGACCACGACCAGTCGCATTGGCGGACGGCGCGCCACGCAGACCAGCGAGGGGCGGGTGACCGAGACCTATGTGCCAGCCATGCGCCCCGAACCTACGCTGCGCGGCCATCTGACCTTTCACCTGAAACACGAAGCCCCCAATCTGGAGCTGCTCTCGCGTTTGTTTGAAAGCTGCCCGCCCGACGAGTTCACCTCTTGGATCGACAACGAACCCACGGGCCAGTACGCACGCCGTGCCGGGTTTCTTTTTGAGTGGATGACGGGGCGCGAGCTACCCGTGCACGCGGCCCTCAGCGGCCCGACCATCGACGCCATGGATGGCGAGAAGATGGTTGTGGCGACTGAGGGCTTGGCCATCGTCAACAAACGCTGGCGTGTGCGCGACAACCTGCCCGGCACGCGCGCTTTTTGCCCTGTCATTCGCCAATCAGCCGCAGTGGCCCAAGCCATGGCCTTGGACATCCCCGCACTTATCCACGCGCTTGCCGCCGAATTCGGCGAGGATGTGTTGATGAAGTCGGCGGTGTGGATGACGCTGCGCGAGAGCAAGTCCAGTTTTGAGATCGAGGGCGAAGCCGATAAGTTAGACCGCATCCAGCGCTTTGCGGACGTGTTGAGTCGGCGCACCGGAGGCGCTGCCGTGCCGCTGGATGAGGCCAGCTTGGCGCAACTTCAGTCGGAAATTCTCGGGCGCAGCACCAGCTTGAAAGGTTTTGGTTTGCGCCAATCACCGGTCTTTGTGGGGGAGACAATTCGCTACCAGGACATCGTGCACTACGTGGCCCCGCCCAGCGATGACGTACCCGCCATGCTCGACGGTTTGCAGGTTTTTCTGGCCAGAACACAAGGCCAGTCGCCCGTGATGCGCAGCGCGGTGGTGGCCTTTGGCTTTGTGTACATCCACCCCCTGGCCGATGGCAATGGGCGAGTCCACCGCTTTCTCATCAACGACTTGCTGCGCCGAGACGGTGTCGTGAGTGCCCCGATGATCGTGCCGGTATCCGCGCTCATCACCCACGATGTGGTGGAGCGCAGGGCCTATGACGACATACTCGACGTCATCTCCAAACCCCTGATGCGATCGGTGGCCGGTGGCTATGAATTCACCCCGAAGCCAAGCACTTACCCCGATGGCATCAGCTCCAATTTTGTGTTCCACAAAAATGCCGCAGCTCGCCACGTCTGGCAGTACCTGGACTTGACGCAACACGTGAGTTATTTGAGCCACGTGATTGAGCGCACCATTCGGGAAGATATGCGTGAAGAGTCGCGTTATTTGCGCAGCCACGCGCGAGCGCGCAGTGCCATCAAGGACATCATTGAAATGCCGGATGCGCAGATTGATCGTGTCATCCGCTCTATGCAGGCCAATGAAGGCCAACTCTCCAATGTCTTAGCCAAAGAAGTCCCCGAGTTGACGCGTGACGGAGTGTGGGAGCGGCTGTGTGAGCTGGTGCGACGCGCGTTTGAGGGCGGCGCTCAAGCTGACACGGCATCTACACATCAGTCTCAGTAAATCATGACAAAAGCAAAGCCCTTGCCCTCTGCGGCACTCATCAAGTTGGTGCTGGCCGCGCTGGCCCTGCTCATCCTGCCCCTGCTGCTGCAAAACTTTGGCAACGCCTGGGTTCGCATTGCCGACATGGCGCTGCTCTATGTGCTGCTGGCCCTGGGCCTGAACATCGTGGTGGGTTATGCCGGTTTGTTGGACTTGGGTTATGTGGCTTTCTTCGCCATTGGGGCTTACCTGTATGGGCTGTTGTCGTCCCCGCATTTGAGCGAAACCTTTGTTTGGCTGGCGACCATGTTTCCGCAAGGCCTGCACACGCCGCTGTGGCTAGCCGTGCCCCTGGCTGCCGCAGTGGCGGGCATGTTTGGCGTGCTGCTGGGCGCGCCCACGCTGCGCTTGCGGGGTGACTATCTGGCCATCGTCACGCTGGGCTTTGGCGAGATCATTCGCGTGTTTTTGAACAACCTGGATCAGCCGGTGAACTTGACCAACGGCCCCAAGGGCCTGGGGCAGATCGACTCGCTCAAGTTCTTTGGCTTGGACCTGGGCAAGAAGCTGAATGTGGGCGGCTATGAGTTGGCCTCGGTCACGCTGTACTACTACCTGTTCCTGGCGCTGGTGCTGCTCAGCATCGTGATCTCGCACCGGCTGGAACTGTCACGCGTGGGCCGGGCGTGGATGGCGATTCGTGAGGATGAAATTGCCGCCAAGGCCATGGGCATCAACACCCGCAACATGAAGCTGCTGGCCTTTGGCATGGGCGCTACGTTTGGCGGCGTGTCGGGGGCGATGTTTGCGGCGTTTCAGGGCTTTATTTCGCCCGAGTCGTTCAGCCTGATGGAGTCGGTGATGATCGTCGCCATGGTGGTGCTGGGCGGCTTGGGGCATCTGCCGGGCGTGGTGCTGGGGGCTGTGTTGTTGGCTGCTTTGCCCGAGGTGCTGCGCTATGTGGCCGGCCCCTTGCAAGCCATGACCGGGGGGCGGTTGGATGCGGCCATCCTGCGCCAGTTGTTGATTGCCTTGGCCATGATCAGCGTCATGCTGCTGCGCCCGCGTGGCCTGTGGCCTGCACCTGAGCATGGCAAGTCTTTGCAGGTCACGGGGGTCAAGCCATGACCGGCGCTGTGATGACCGATGTGATGACGGACGTGATGCTGCAAATCAGCGGCGCATCCAAACGCTTCGGCGGTTTGCAGGCCTTGAGCGGAGTGAGCCTGGAGATAGGGCGCGGCCAGGTCTATGGGCTGATTGGCCCCAACGGTGCGGGCAAGACCACCTTCTTCAACGTCATCACCGGCCTGGTTACGCCCGACAGCGGAACCTTCACCTTAGCAGGCCAGCCCTACCAACCGACGGCCGTGCATGAAGTGGCCCGCATCGGCATTGCGCGCACCTTTCAAAACATTCGATTGTTTGCGGACATGACGGTGCTGGAAAACGTGATGGTGGGCCGCCACATTCGCAGCCACTCCGGCCTGTGGGGTGCGATTCTGCGCACGCCCAGCTTCAAGGCGGAAGAGGCCGCCATTGCGCAGCGCGCGCATGAGCTGCTGGCCTACGTGGGTATCCCTGCACTGGCCGACTACAAAGCCCGCACTCTGAGCTATGGCGACCAGCGCCGTCTGGAGATTGCCCGTGCCCTTGCGACCGACCCGCAACTGCTGGCGCTGGACGAACCCGCCGCCGGCATGAACGCCACCGAAAAAGTGCAACTGCGCGGCTTGATCGACCAGATCCGCCGCGATGGCCGCACCGTGCTGCTGATCGAGCACGATGTGCAACTCGTCATGGGCCTGTGTGACCGCGTGACCGTGCTGGACTACGGGCAGGTGATTGCGCAGGGCACACCTGCGGAGGTGCAAGTTAACGCAAAAGTAATTGAGGCTTATTTGGGGGTTGGGGCTACTGCTTCACTGGATCAGGCCGACAGCGCACTCAGCTCCGCGGCTGTCCCCCGGCCTGCGGCCTCCTCCTTGATGCCGCTGCGCTGAGCGCGCCGCCGACCTGATCATGATGAACACCGCTTTACTTCAAATCGCCAATCTTCACGTCGCCTACGGCGGCATACAGGCCGTCAAGGGCGTCGATCTGGAAGTGCATGTTGGCGAGTTGGTTTGCCTGATTGGCTCCAACGGGGCGGGCAAAACCAGCACCATGAAGGCCATCACCGGGCTGCTGCCCTGCATCGGCGACATCAACTACCTGGGGCGCAGCATCAAAGGGCAGGGCGCTTGGGATTTGGTGAGCCAAGGCCTGGCCATGGTGCCCGAGGGGCGCGGCGTGTTCACGCGCATGAGCATTGTGGAGAACCTGCACATGGGGGCTTACACCCGTGATGACAAGCCTGAAATTGCCGCTGACATGGAGCATGTGTTTTCACTCTTCCCGCGCCTCAAGGAGCGGCGCAATCAGATGGCAGGCACGTTGAGTGGCGGTGAGCAGCAGATGCTGGCCATGGGCCGCGCGCTCATGAGTCGGCCCAAGCTTTTGCTGCTGGACGAGCCGTCCATGGGCCTGAGTCCGATCATGGTGGACAAAATTTTTGACGTGGTGCGCGAGGTGCGTGCCCAAGGTGTGACAGTGCTGCTGGTCGAACAAAACGCCAGTCGCGCTCTGGCCATTGCCGATCGCGCTTACGTGATGGAGTCGGGCCTCATCAGCTTGAGTGGTGACGCGAAAACCTTGCGCAATGACCCGGCGGTGCGCGCCGCCTACCTGGGCGAGTCAGCCTGAGTCTCGGCCTGAATCTTCAGTCCACCTGAGCGCCCGAGGCTTTAACGAGGCCTTCGTATTTCTTCAACTCGCTGCTCATGAAGGCAGCAAAGTCTTGCGGTGTCGTCGGCACGGGTTCAGCCAGCAGGGTAGCAAACCGGGCCTTGGTCTCTGGCGCGTTGAGTGCCGTCACAAAGGCCTGATTCAACCGCTCTAC
>CANCDA010000133.1 GCA_947374705.1 Comamonadaceae bacterium
CCGCTCGACACCTTGGTGCTGGCCATGCCAGTTTCGTGGACGGGGACGCTACAGCAATATGCGGGCCGACTGCACCGCGAACACGCGACCAAGACTGACGTGCGCATCATTGACTTCGTGGACACGGGCCAACCGGCACTGCTGCGAATGTGGGACAAACGCCAACGTGGCTACCGGGCGATGGGTTACAGGGTGGCGGGGGACATGGGTGATCATTGATGCGAGCCCTGTAGCGTTCCTAGTAATCCGCGCCAAGTTTTAACGCTCACGGGACGGCATCGAGAATCTGACGATAACCGAAACTGTGCAAGTGCTTTTGCCGCTGTGTGTGCTAGCCTTGCCTTGTGAGTGCCCGCATTGATCAATAAATCGATCACTTCTGTGTGGCTGAAAAGTTCGCAATGAATCAAGCCTTGAGGGGCTTCGCCATTACGCTGGTCAGACCACCTCAAATGATCGCTGTTCGACGGGTCGCTTGAATACACACGTGGAGCATCACCGCATGATCACCCTCTTCACTATCCACCCAAAGAGCCACCCATGAAAATCATCCACCTCCTCAGCATGCACAACCAGTTCACCCGCATGGTCGTTGCAGGCGCAGCGGCTGCCGCTTGCGCTGGCCCGGCCATGGCGCAACTCAACGTGATGATTTCCGGCGGGTTCGCTGTGGCGTATCGACAGGTGTTGCCGGAGTTTGAAAAAGCGAATGGCATCAAGGTAAGCACCGGCTCGGGCGCGTCGCAAGGCTCGGGGCCGTTGACGATTGCAGCGCAGCTCAAACGCGGCGTGCCTGCGGATGTGGTCATTTTGTCGCGTGAAGGCTTGACTGAACTGATGGCAGCGGGGCGGATCGTTGCGGGCACAGACGTGGACTTGGCACGCGTGCCGCTGGGCGCGGGTGTTCGCACGGGTGTGCCCAAGCCCGACATCAGCACCGTGGCGGCCTTCAAGCAGGCCTTGTTGAACGCGAAAACGATTGCTGTGCCGGGCAGCACCAGCGGTATTTATTTGACGACCGAGGTGTTCCCGAAGATGGGTGTTGCAGACCAGCTCAGCGTCTCGGTCAAAGAGCGCGGCTCGCAGGCGGCGGCGATGGTGGCTACAGGCGAGGCCAACATGGCCGTGCAGCCCGTCAGTGAATTGGTGAACGAGGTGGGCATTGACTTTGTAGGCCGCCTACCGGCTGAGTTGCAGCTCGTCCAGGTGTTTGCTGCTGCGGTTGTTACCGGGGCCAAAGCGCCCGAGGCGGCTAAACGCTTGATCCAGTTCTTGACCTCTGAGCACACGGCGGTGGCGATTGAGAAGAGCGGGATGGATCGGGTTCGCTAGAGGTGGTGACGGCTCTGCGGGCATTGCAAGCGAAACTCAGCTTGCGTTCAACTGTCCCTTCCACCCTTTAACCGTCTCTTTGATGAGCTGGGCGACGATGCGGCTGGCCTGCGTGAAATGCCCTTGCTTCGGGCTCGCCAAGGTAACGTAGCGTTTCAAATCCGGGTTCACCACTTTGGCAGCTTGAAGGGCTCCGCTGCGCAGTTCTTCATCGACCGAGAATGGGCCCAGCAGGGCATAAAGATGCGGGGTGGCAGCGATGATTTCTTTTTGAGCACGCAGTGAATCCGCCTCCACCACAGTCGATAAATTGAACCCTTTACTACGGGCCGTTTCATCCAGGATGGAGCGCCAGTGAGAAGGGCGCCTGGGCAGCACCAGGGGCAAGCCTTTCAGGCGTTTGAAGTCCACGGTGTCGCCAGCCGTCAGCGCCAGACCGGGGCGCGAAACCAGATAGGTGTTGGCCGTGGCGAGCAGGGCTTCGTCTGAGCCGCTGGGTTTTTGGTAGCGAAAGAGAATGGCCAAATCGACACTGGCGGTGTCAAGCAGCGCATCAAGTTCACCGCCTTGGCCTTCTCGGATATTGAGCTTGATCTTGGGGTAATCGGTGTGCAGGCGTTGGAACACCTGGGTCATCAAAGGGTGCGCGGCAGAGGGCAGCACCCCCAGCCTCACCTCCCCCATCGGCACCTTGGACGTTTGCTGGATGTCGGCAAACAGTTCATCACTGTCTTTGACCCAAGCGCGCACCTTCTGTTCAACGTGCTGGCCAAATTCCGTCAGCGCAACGCCACGCCCCGTTCGGCGAAACAGCTTGCCACCGCACGACGTTTCAAGTGCGCTGATTTGTCGGCTGATGTGGGACTGCACGGTGTGCCTTTGCGCGGCCACTTTGGTAAAACTGCCCAGTTCAGCCACCTCCAAAAAAAGCCGGAAATCGTTGATGTGCATGGCGCTTCTCCTGATATGCCAATTTTGGCATGTCTGAAATCTGTGAATCGACACTATGCGGATGGATTTACCTTGCCTAAACTGGCTGACATTGTGCAAACGCATCCATTCGCACCTACGGGGATGCAAAAAACAAGGAGTAAAAAATGAGCTTTGTGAGTTTCGAGCTGGCAGGCCACGCCACCTATGGCATTTGGGAAAACGAGGGCACATGGCTGCAAGTGCCGGATGCCTTCATGGCGCAATACCCTGATTTGAAATCGGTGATCGCGGCAGATCAATTGGATACGCTGGACGCGGTGACCCGCCAACAAGGCCGCCAGGTGCAGGCCAACCAAGCCCGTTTGTTGCCCGTGATCCCCAACCCCGGGAAAATCTTGTGCGTGGGCCTGAACTACAAAACTCACGTCGCAGAAACCAAGCGCGCCGACAGCGCGTACCCGTCCATCTTCACGCGCTTTGCTGACAGCCTGACGGCGCACAACGCGCCACTGCCGCGCCCCCAGGAAACCCAGCGCTTCGACTTTGAAGGCGAGCTGGCGGTGATCATTGGCAAGGGAGGGCGCAACATCACGCAGGCCCAGGCGTTTGAACACATCGCAGGTTATGCCTGTTTTAACGACGGCAGCGCGCGTGACTGGCAACGCCATACCCACCAATGGATTCCGGGCAAGAATTTTCCCTTGACCGGGCCATTCGGCCCTTACATGGCGACCCGCAAAGAAATCCCTGACATCAATAGCCTCACTTTGGAGACACGGCTCAACGGTGAAGTGATGCAGCACGCCTCTCTGGCTGATTTGATCTTCACCCTGCCCGTCATCATCGAGTACATCTCTGGCTTCACGCCACTGTCGCCCGGCGATGTGATCGCCACGGGCACACCGGGCGGCGTGGGTGATCGACGCGAGCCGCCGGTGTACATGAAAGCCGGTGATGTGGTGGAAATCGAAATCACGGGGCTGGGCACCTTGCGCAACCGTGTGGTGGACGCCGGAACCCGGGGGTAAGCCATGGCACAGATCAAGCAACAAGGCACCTTGCGCATCGCCGTGGACATTGGTGGCACGTTCACCGACCTAGCCTGCTTTGATGAGGCAACGGGGAAAATATCCTTTGGAAAAGCGCTCTCTACCCACGGCCAGTTGGTGGACGGCATTCAAAACACCTTGGATGGTGCGGGTGTTGATCTGGCCCATGGCTACCTGTTTTTGCACGGCTCCACCATCGTGATCAACACGCTGTTAGAGCGCAACGGTGCCAAGACGGCGCTGCTGATCACCGAGGGCTTTCGCGACATCTATGAGATTGGCCGCGTCAATCGCCCCGATGCGTACAACCTGTTTTTCTCCAAGCATGAGCCGCTGGTGCCGCGTTCGCTGCGCTATGAGGTGTCGGAGCGCTTGCGGGCCGATGGCTCCTTGCACAAAGCGTTGGACGAAGACAGGGTGCGCCTGGTGGCGCGTGAGTTGAAGGCCAAGCACATTGAAGCTGTTGCGGTGTTGCTCTTGCACTCCTACCGAAACCCAGACCATGAGCGGCGGGTCAAGGCGATCTTGCAAGAAGAGATGCCCGGTGCGTTTGTGACCGCGTCGCATGAGCTGTCGCAGGAGTACCGCGAATTTGAGCGTGTCTCCACGGCGGTAGCCAACTCGTATGTGGGGCCACGGGTGTCGGCGTATCTGGGTGAGCTGGAGCAGCACCTGGAAAACAAAGGCTTTGACGGGGACTTCTACGCTGTTCAATCCACTGGGGGATTGTTCCCGGTGGAACACGCGCGGCGCGACTGCGTGCGCATGCTGGAGTCGGGCCCTGCAGCGGGTGTGATTGGTGCGCAGGCTATCTGTGCCCAATTGGGCATGGCCGATGCCATTGCGTTTGACATGGGCGGCACCACGGCCAAGGCCGGCGTGATCAGTGAAGGGCGTCCACTCACCACCGGCAGTGCCTTGATTGGCGGCTATGAAAAGGCGCTGCCGATTCAAATCCCCATGATGGATATTTTTGAGGTGGGCACGGGTGGTGGCAGCATCGCGCGGGTGGAGCTGGGTCATTCGCTGCGGGTGGGGCCGCGTTCGGCGGGCAGTATGCCGGGGCCGGTTTGCTACGGGCGTGGTGGAACAGAGCCCACCGTGACCGATGCCAACCTGATTCTCGGCCGCCTGGATGAGCACCACTTCTTGGGCGGTGAAATGCCCTTGTATCTGGACCGTGCCCAAGCCGCCATGAATGACAAAGTGGCCACGCCTTTAGGGCTGGACGTGACCAAAGCCGCCGATGGCATTCTGCGCATTGCCGTCACACAAATGTCCTTGGCAGTGAAAGCCGTGACCACGGAGCGCGGCCTGGACGCGGGCAGTTTCACCATGGTGGTGTATGGCGGCGCGGGGCCGCTCCACGCCTCAGCCATTGCCCGCGAAATTGGCATTCGCAAGGTGCTCATCCCGTATGCGCCCGGCTATTTTTCGGCTTATGGCATGTTGTTCAGCGATCTTCGCTATGACTACGTGCGTTCGGTTTTCCGGCACTTGAATGGTTTGTCGTTTGACGACATTGAGGCCATCTACAAAGGCATGGAAGACGAGGGCCGTGCGGCCATTGATGCCTCAGAAATTCGTCCCGATGACATCGTATTTGAACGCGCTGCCGATATGCGCTACATCGGCCAAGAGCACGCCGTAACGGTTGATTTGGCGGGTGATTTTTTTATCAAAAAAGACCGCGCAGCCATCAAGGCCCATTTTGATGAAGTGCATGCCGTTCGTTATGGCACTTCGGCACCCAGGGAGCCCGCAGACATTGTGAGTTTGCGTGTCACTGTGCTAGGTCGCATGAAAAAGCCACCGCGCAATGCCGTAGAGGCGGGCAGCGAGCAAACAGACGCCAAGGCCCTGCGCGCGCGCAAGCCGGTCTATTTCCGCAGCGCGGGGCAGTATGTTTCAACGCCGGTTTACCAGCGCGACTTGCTGAAAAACGGTAACGTGTTTCATGGCCCCGCTCTGGTGGAGGAGCACGCGTCCACCACCGTGGTGCAGCCGGGCGACACGGTCAAGGTGGACATCTACGGCAATCTTCAAATTTCCATCGGGAGTGATCGCTCATGAGCGCTAGAAATGAACAAGCCGTCAACACGGTCGATCCGGTCGTCGTCGAGATCATCCGCAACGGCTTGTTTGCCGTCACGGAGGAGATGAAAACCAACCTGATGCGCACGGCCTACAACCTCATCATTTATGAAGCGCTGGACTTCACCGTCGGCCTGTTCACCAAGGAGGGAGACACGGTTTCCATCGGGCTGGGCTTGCCCATGTTCATCCGGGGCATGTCGGAAACCGTCAAGTCCAAGATTCGCCACTTCGGGTACGACAACATCCACCCTGGCGACATTTTGGTGACCAATGATGCCTACACCACCGGCAGCCATTTGAACCACTTTACCTTCACCATGCCGGTGTTTCATGAGGGGGAACTGATCGGCTTCACCTGCTGCATGGCGCACTGGCTGGATGTGGGCGGCAGCCTGGGGCAAATCACCACGGACATTTTTTCCGAGGGCATTCAGATTCCCATCGTGAAGTACCAACGTGCGGGTCAGGTCAACCAGGACTTGCTGGACATCATTGCCATGAACGTGCGTTTGCCTGAGCGCGCAATGGGTGATTTGCGGGCGCAAATTACCGCCGTGACCACGGGTGAACGCCGCTTTCTGGAGCTGGTGCAGCGCTATGGCAATGACGATGTTCAAGCGTCGATTCGCCAGATCATGGACCAATCGGAAGCCGTGGCGCGCCAGAACACGCTGTCGATTCCCGACGGCTTTTACGAGGCCGAGTCCTTCATGGACGACGATGGTCTGGAGATTGGCAAGCGCATTCCCATCCGTGTGAAGGTGACGGTCAAGGGCGACGAGATGACGATTGACCTCTCTGACGTGAGCAAGCAGGTCAAGGGCTTTTACAACTCCGGTTTCACCACCGGCATTGCCTGTGCCCAGGTGGCCTACAAGTGCCTGACCACGCCCACCGACTACCCGGTCAACGATGGCAGCTTTCGCTCGCTCAAAGTCATCATGCCCATGGGCACCGTGATCAGCGCGGAGCGCCCTTACCCGATGCGGGTCTGGATGACGTTCCCTATGACGGTGATCGACACCATCTTCAAGGCACTGGCTCCCGCCATTCCCCACCGCACCATTGCGGGGCACCACGCTGATCTGGTGTTCCCCAACATCCACGGCATTTCGCCGGAAGATGGTCGTTTGTTCATCGTGGGCATTGGCCCCCTGGGCGGTGGCTGGGGTGCCAAATCATCGGAAGATGGTGTGTCGGTCACGGTGTGCATCAACGACGGCGATACCCACAACAGCCCCACCGAGCAACTGGAGGCGAAATACCCGGTGCTGGTAGAGAGCTACAAGATTCGGGAAGACAGCGCCGGTGCCGGTGAGCACCGTGGCGGACTCGGCGCCGAGATGGTGGTGCAAGCCCT
>CANCDA010000134.1 GCA_947374705.1 Comamonadaceae bacterium
TAAAAGCCTGCGGCAGACGCACCAACCAGTCACCTTTGAGGCGGGCTTTTTCGGCTAGGCAACCCCAGTGGGTTTCACCCACGCCCCAGCCGTTGTGCACAAAGGCGTCGCCCGCTTTCCATGCCGGGTGGCTGGACTCGATGACCGTGCCCGCGCCGTCAATGCCGGCCACCATGGGCCACTGGCGCACCACCGGGCCTTTGTTGGTGATGGCCAGGCCGTCTTTGTAGTTGAGGGTGGAGTAAGCCACGGCCACGGTAACATCGCCCGGTGGCAAGCGGGACTCGTCCACCGATTGGATGGCAGCCGAAAATCCCGCAGAATTGTCTAAAACCAGTGCATTGAACATGGCAACCTTTGAGAAAAATCAATATGAATCAAGGTGTTGCAAAGTATTTCACGAATAAACTTTAACTTGACACCACGCTTTGCAAGCCGCTATCCTACCCGCCATGCGTACCACAGCCCTCCTCCTCAGTCTGATCCTGGCCGTTAGTGCCCATGCCGCCCCGGCAGATCAGGCCGACGACATGGAGCGCTTGCTGGCCGACAAAGGCCTACTGGGCAAGATCACACAGGTCACCCAAACCATGGGCAACAAGGCGTCTGAGTTGGTCGTATCCGCCATGGGCGCGCTGGGCGTGCCCTACCGACGTGGTGGCAACAGCTTTGAATCTGGCTTTGACTGCAGCGGCTTTGTGCGCGCCATGTACGAGCAAACCGTGGGCTTGATTTTGCCCCGCAAAGCCGAGCAGCAAGCCGCCGCCACACAAACCATTGACCGCACCGAGCTCGTGCCCGGTGACTTGGTGTTTTTCAACACCATGAGGCGCGCTTTCAGCCATGTGGGCATCTATGTGGGTGACGACAAATTCATCCACTCACCCAAGCCCGGTGCAGAAGTGCGGGTAGAAGACATGCGCCTGAGCTACTGGAGCCGCCGCTTTGACGGTGCTCGTCGCGTGACCGAATCGTCAGCCCAGCCCCCAACCCCTTGATGAACACTATTTTTCTGCGCGCCGCACCTTTTGCGGCCAGCCTGCTGTTGACCTGCGCCTGCGCCATGGCGCAATCACCCACCGCAGCGTCATCCATCAACTCACCCGCTGTGCTGCCTGCCCTCAGCTACGCCGATAGCGACGCACTGGGCGTAGCTATGGAAGGCTGGGCCTACCCTTACCCGCTACAGACCTTGCAGTTTGAATTGCAAGGCCAGCCGGTACGCATGATGTACATGGACGTGCAGCCTGCTAACCCGAATGGCAAAACCGCACTGCTGTTTCATGGCAAAAATTTTGGCAGCGACTACTGGGCCAACACCATCAAGGCACTTTCAGCGCAGGGCTACCGCGTGATTGCGCCCGACCAGATCGGTTTTGGCAAATCCTCCAAACCCGAGATGCGCTACACCTTTGAGCTGCTGGCCGCCAACACCACGCGCTTGCTGGACAGCCTCAAGGTTGAAAAGGTAGCGGTCATTGCCAACAGCATGGGCGGCATGCTGGGCGTGCACTTTGCACGGCTCAACCCCAATCGTGTGACCGCGCTGGTGCTGGAAAACCCGCTGGGCCTGGAAGACTACAAACTCAGCATTCCCCCACAAGCCACCGACAACCTGGTCAAGCTGGAGATGGCACAAACGCCGACCAGTTACCGCAACTTCCTCAAGAGCTACTTCCCTAACTGGACGCCGCAAACCGAGCGCCTGGTGGAGGTGTTTGCGCGGGTGCAAAAGAGCGGCGAATACCCCCGGTTTGCCCGCGTCTCGGCGCTCACCTACCAGATGATTGACGAAGGCGGCATTTACAGCGAACTGCCCAAGCTCAATGTGCCCACCCTGCTAGCCATTGGCCAACTGGACCGCACCGTGTTTGGCCGCCGCTTTGCGCCGCCCGAGGTGGTCAAGCCCTTGGGCAATTTCCCCGCGTTAGGCAAGGCCGCTCAACAGATGATTCCCGGTGCCAAGCTGGTCGAATTTGAAGGCGTGGGCCATGTGCCGCACATGGAAGTACCCGAAAAATTTCACGCCGCCGTGCTGGAATTTCTGCAGCCCGTGAAATAACAAGCGCGGGATTTCTCCCCTAGATAACTTCACACCCCCTTCGTGACACGGATGACTCGATCACGGGGCGGGAAAAATTAACCGCTGAACTCACTACGCCGCAGCTTGAAGCGGTGAGCCGCCACGCGCAAGTGCAATTGCATCGCTTGGCGAGCGAGTTCAGGTTCACCCATGCGCACCGCCGCCGCGAGATCACGATGGTGATGAAGGCTTTGCACCAAATCCTTTGGGGTGCTGATGAAATACGAGCGGATCACGATGGGCATGTCGATCAAGCCGACCAGCATGGCACGCAGGCGCGGCGATCCGCTGGCTTCCAGGATGGCCCGATGGAAAAGGGCATTGATGTCCTGTAGCCGCTCGGCCATGGCATCTCCGCCGCCCGCAATGACCTGCTCCATTTGCTCGTTCAACTCGTCCAGCCGATCCGCCAGAGCCGTGCTGCCACGGCGCGCCGCGAGTTCCGCCGCATGGCCTTCCAGGAGGCCGCGCAGCTCATAGGTCTCCTGAATGTCGATCTCGGTCCACTCGGCAACGCGCACGCCGCGGCCGACATCGGCGGTCGCCAGCCCGTCTTGCACCAGCCGCTTGAGGGCGGCTCGAATCGGCGTGCGACTGATGTCCAACTCGCGCGCGATGTGCTCTTCTTTCAACTGCGCGCCGGGCGCGTAGGTTCCGGCGATCACCCGCTGCTTCAGAAGCTCATAAGCACTGTCAGAGGCAACGGCCATTTTGTTTCCTTTTTGTACTATCAAATGAGCTGATTATCGCAAATCAGCTCTCATGCCAATGCTTGACCGGGGGTGTTGATGACTTTATTGTTTTTTTATTGTACATTACCGCCAAACCCCTCAACTCTCCTGAAAGACAAGCATGGTTGGACTCCAGATTCTCAAGCGAACACGCCAGGTACCAGAGCGTGTCGTCCAGGCCTTCAAGGGCCTTCCCGTGGCGAACGTAAGCGACAGCATGGCCCGCATGACGGCGGCTGGCCCTCGGCTGCGGCCCATGCACAAGGGTGGCTACTTGGCTGGCCCTGCCCTGACGGTGAAGTGCCGCCCGGGCGACAACCTGATGATTCACAAAGCCCTGGAGATGGCGCAGCCGGGCGACGTGATCGTCGTTGACGCGGGTGGCGACCTTAGCAATTCGCTGTTCGGCGAGATCATGCTCGCCACTGCGGTAGCGCGCAATGTGGCCGGGATCGTTCTGAATGGCGCGATCCGTGATTCCGAGGAAATCGCCTCGGGCTCCTTTCCTGTGTACGCAGCGGGGGTGACGCACCGTGGCCCCTACAAGGACGGCCCGGGCGAGATCAACGTTCCAATCGCCATCGACGGCATGGTCATCCATCCCGGCGACTTGATGCTCGGTGATGCCGACGGCCTGCTGTGCGTACCGTTTGACAACGTCGAGGAAGTGCTGGCCGCCACGCGCAAGAAAATGGAAGCCGAGAAAAAGACCCTGGCAGACATTGCCACAGGTCGGCTGAACACCGCATGGATTGACGCCACGCTCCAGCGCATCGGCTGCAACACGGAGCCCCTGTGACATGAAGACCCATGAAAAGCGAGTGCTTCGTTCGGACCTATGGATCGACGCCGCGTTTGATGAGCGACTGGGCCGCGAATCGGACGTGTCTGTTGAGGTTTTCCCGGTTAGGGGCAATCCCGCTGCAGCCTGGGCGATGCTGTCCGGCGCACATGTTTATCACGTGTCGGCGGCCAAGGACGAATTGCCGACGGAATGGATTGCGGGAGCCGAGCTGCTCGCCCGCTGCCCCCAACTGCTGTGCGTGTCGTCTAGCGGCGCGGGCTATGACACGGTGGACGTTCCCGCCTGCACTGCTGCCGGTGTTGCCGTGGTCAACCAGGCGGGCGGCAATGCGCCATCGGTTGCGGAACACACGCTGGGTCTCATGCTCGGCGTATCCCACCGCATGGTGGAAAGCGACCGGCGCATGCGGCGCGAGCAAGGCTTCACGCGCGAGGACGTGATGGGCCATGAGATCCGTGGCAAGACGCTCGGCCTGGTCGGCATTGGTCATACCGGCAGCCGAGTGGCTGCACTGGCGCAGGCCTTTGGCATGGAGGTGATTGCAACCGACCCTTTGCTCACGCCTGAAGAAGTTGCACGCCGCGGAGCGAGGGCGGTCTCGCTGCCGGAACTGCTGGCCCAGTCCGACATCGTGTCCTTGCACTGCCCGCGCGACGCCAGCACCTTGAGGCTTATGAACGCGGCTACCTTCGCTCGCATGAAAAAGGGGGCACTCTTCATCAGTACTGCGCGCGGCGGTATTCACGATGAGTCGGCCTTGGCCGAAGCGCTTAGCTCCGGGCATCTGGCCGGCGCGGGTCTCGATGTCTGGGACCAGGAGCCTCCGCCACTGGATCACCCGCTGCTGGCCATGGACAAGGTCTTCGCCACGTTCCACACCGCCGGCGTGACCCATGAGGCACGGCGCAACGTCGCGGCCATCGGAGCCGAGCAGATTGCCCTTCTACTGACCGGTGGGCGACCGCCACGCCTCGTCAACCCGGAAGTTTGGCCCGCCTACGAGCAGCGGCGCGCCCAGATCTTGCGCTGATCCGACTGCTTTCACCCACCGCCCTCCAAGGAAATCATTCCATGCAACTCGTCACCTCCCTTCTGCGCCGGTTCTTGCCGCCCTTGATGCTGTCCGCCGCCGCAACAGTCGTCCCGGCGTTCGCCGCCTACCCTGAGCAGCCGATCAAGATGATCGTGGCCTACGCCCCCGGGGGTGGCACGGACATCATCGCCCGCACGACGGCCCAATTCTTGGCCAAGCACCTAGGCAACAACGCCAGCATCGTTGTGGTCAACCGTCCGGGCGCGGGCGGCGCCATCGGCTTTGCTGAACTCGCCAGAGCACCCGCTGACGGCTACACCATTGGCTTCATCAACACGCCGAACGTGCTGACGATCCCGATAGAGCGCAAGTCGAATTTTTACTGGCAAGACTTCGATCTGCTGGGCAATATCGTGGACGATCCGGGCAACTTTTCCGTGCATGCGGACAGTCCCTACAAGAACTTGAAAGAGCTCGTCGCTTATGCCAAGGCGAATCCGGGCGCCGTCACCTATGGCACGACCGGCATCGGTTCCGACGACCACATTTCGGCGCTGATGCTGGAGCGCGCAGCCGGCATCAAGATGACGCATGTTCCTTTCAAGGGCGCTGCCGAAGTCCATAACGGCGTGGTCGGCAAGCAAATCACAGTGGCTGCAATGAACATCGGCGAGGCACTCCAGTACGCCAAGGGCGGTAGCCCCATCCGCCAGCTGGGCCAAATGAGTGTGGCCCGCACCAACCTGGCACCGACGATACCCACCTTCAAGGAACAGGGCTACGACATCGTCATGGCATCCCTGCGCGGTGTCGCCGCACCCAAGGGCTTGCCGCCGGCCATCCGTGACCAACTTCAGAGCGCGCTGCAAAAGGCCGCTGCGGACCCGGAATTCCAGGCCAAGGCAGCAAACTACTTCGCGCCTCTGCGCTACCTGCCTCCTCCCACGTACGCGATGGAGCTTAAGGATGCCGAGGCGGGATTCAAGCAGCTATGGCAGGCCATGCCTTGGGGTGAAAAGTAAGTCCGTATGCTGGAATTTCTGCAAGCGGAAAAGTAACAAGGGCGGGATATTCCCTAGAACCTTCCTCCCCTCTTTCGCTTAGGATTTGCCTCGGTCTGACCCGCAAATCACCAGGAGCGAAACATGGCAAAAGAGAAGGTCACCTCACCCACCACCCCCTTAGGGCGTCGAGGTTTTTTGGGCAGCGTCGTGGCAAGCAGCGCAGCCACCGTGCTCACCACGGCCCAGGCCGCTGACCCAGCACCTGCCAAAGCGGCAAAACCTTCGGCGCTCCCCCCGTCGGCCCAAGGTGCAGCGGCTGAGACCGGTGTGCCCCCTGACTTGGGTCACGCCGAAGGCATTCCCGGCTCGGACTTCATGGTCGATGTAATCAAGTCGCTGGACATCAAGTACCTGCCCTCCAACTGCGCCTCCAGTTTTCGCGCCTTGCATGAGTCGTTGATCGACTATGGCGGCAACAAAACGCCCGAGTTTTTGACCTGCCTGCACGAAGAGTCGGCCGTGGGCATGGCGCATGGCTACTTCAAGGCATCAGGCAAGCCGCTGCTCACGCTGTGCCACGGCACTGTGGGTCTGCAACACGCGTCTATGGCGATTTACAACGCCTGGTGTGACCGTGTACCGATGATCATCGTCGGCGGTAACGACCTGGACGCCGCCTACCGCCCGCCGGGCGTGCCCACCTTCCATTCCGCGCAAGACATCAACGCGATGATCCGCGACTACACCAAGTGGGACGACACGCCGGTCTCGCTCCAGCACTTCTCGCAATCCTTCATCCGCGCCTACAAAATCGCAATGACACCGCCCTATGGCCCGGTGGCCATCTCGCTGGACGCCGCCTTACAAATGGCCCCCATGCACGCGCACGGCGGGCAAATGCCCTACATCCCGCGCTACGTGCCCACCTCGCCGCCGCAAGGCGACACCGGCGCGGTGAAGGAAGCCGCCAAGCTGCTGGTGAACGCCGACAACCCCGTCATCGTCGCCGACCG
>CANCDA010000135.1 GCA_947374705.1 Comamonadaceae bacterium
TGGACATGTCACCAACCTTCAGCCCCATCACCGGCAGCATTGTGGCCATCGTCACCCCCATGTTGGAGGGCGGCAGCGTGGACTACCCCACTCTGCGCAAACTGATCGACTGGCACATCACCGAAGGCACGGACTGCATTGGCGTGGTCGGCACCACGGGTGAGTCGCCCACGGTGCATGTGGACGAGCACTGCGAGATCATCCGTGTGGCGGTCGAGCAGGCGCGCCAGCACACCCACAAGCATGTGCCCATCATGGCCGGCTGCGGTGCCAACTCCACCGCTGAAGCGATTGAGCTGGCCCAATTTGCCAAAAAAGTGGGTGCCGATTGCCAGTTGCAGGTTGTGCCCTACTACAACAAGCCGACGCAAGAAGGCCAGTACCAGCACTTCAAAGCCATCGCCGAAGCGGTTGATCTGCCCACGATTTTGTACAACGTGCCGGGCCGCACCGTGGCCGATATGGCGCACGACACCGTATTACGCCTGGCGCAGGTGGACGGCATTGTCGGCATCAAGGAAGCCACCGGCAATATCGAACGCGCGCAGTGGCTGATCCGCGAAGCGCCTCCAGGTTTTTGCATTTACTCCGGTGATGACCCCACCGCCGTGGCCCTGATGCTGTGCGGTGGCCATGGCAACGTGAGCGTCACCGCCAACGTGGCACCGCGCCTGATGCACGAGCTGTGCGTGGCCGCCATGGCGGGCGATGTAAAGCGCGCCATGGAAATCCAGTTTCTCTTGATGCCCCTGCACAAGCAGTTGTTTGTCGAGCCCAACCCCATCCCCGTGAAGTGGGCCATGCAGCGCATGGGCCTGTGCGGCGACGCCATGCGTCTGCCCATGACCCCACTCACGCAGGCCAATACGTCCGTGGTTGAAGGCGCACTGCGCGCCAGCGGCTTGATCTGACACGCAGCTTGCACATCTCACTTACTCTTTTGAGGAAACATCTGGTGAACCCATCTTCGAAACTAGCCCTGCTGGGCCTCTCCCTGGCGCTGAGCGCCTGCTCCAGCCTGGAGGGCGATAAAGTCGATTACAAGAGCGCGAGCAAATCCAAAACCTCGACCTTGGTTGTGCCGCCCGACTTAACCCAAATTTCACGGGACACCCGCTACACCGCCCCCGGCACAGCCGTATCGGCCTCAGGCTATCAATCGGTGACAGTTGTTAATCAAACAGTGCCTACCGCCGTTGCCGCCATCGGTGATGTTCGCATTGAGCGGGCCGGCACGCAACGCTGGCTGGTTGTGGATCGCCCTGCCGACAAGCTATGGGACTCTGTCAAAGAGTTTTGGCTGGACAGTGGCTTTGTACTCACCCTGGATCAGACCAGTCTGGGCATCATGGAAACCGACTGGGCAGAGAACCGGGCCAAGCTGCCTCAAGACCTTATCCGAAGCACACTGGGTCGATTGCTAGACTCGCTCTACTCAACCGGTGAGCGCGACAAGTTTCGCACCCGTCTGGAGCGCAATGCAGCGGGTGGCACCGAAATCTACATCAGCCACCGTGGCATGATTGAGAACTACGCCAACAAGGAAAAAACCCAGACCATCTGGCAACCCCGCGCCGCAGACCCCGAGCTAGAAGCTGAATTTTTGCGCAAACTGATGGTCAAACTGGGCGTGAGT
This sequence comes from Comamonadaceae bacterium, assembly GCA_947374705.1. Taxonomy (GTDB): domain Bacteria; phylum Pseudomonadota; class Gammaproteobacteria; order Burkholderiales; family Burkholderiaceae_C; genus CANCDA01. Next base: position 1,637 of record CANCDA010000135.1, read on the forward strand.
GCCGAGCGAGCCAAAACATTGGTCGCCACAGACACGCCCAAGCAAAGCTCACGTCTAGCCACGATCAATGGGCAAACGGTAGCCCAGATTGATGAGGGTTTTGATCGCGCCTGGCGTCGTGTTGGTTTGTCACTGGATCGCACCGGCTTCACCGTTGAAGACCGCGACCGCAACCAGGGCACTTACTTTGTCCGCTACGTGGAGCCCAATACCGACAAGACCGAACCAGGCTTCTTCAGCAAGATGTTTGGGGCAACGGCAAAGACCAACCCACCGCAGAAATACCGCGTCAACGTGCAAAGTCAAGGCGACACCAGCACGGTGACTGTTCTCAATGCGGCAGGTGCGCCTGAAACTTCAGGCAATGCGCAGAGCATCCTCAAGGTGCTGGTTGACGACTTGAAGTGATTCTTTAGACCCAATAAAAAAGCCACCCGAAGGTGGCTTTTTTAATTGCGCGAAGCAATTACTTAGCAGCAGAAGCGGCAGCAGCAGGAGCGGCAGCAGAAGCGTCAGCAGCGGGTGCAGCGGCAGGAGCCGATGCGTCAGCAGCGGGAGCGGGAGCAGCCATAGGTGCTGGAGCAGCAGCAGGAGCCGGCTCTTCTTTTTTACCGCAAGCAGCCAGGGCAGCAGCAGCGATCACGGCTGCCAAAACGAGAGATTTGTTCATGATGAATTACCTAAAGGATTAAAAAAAAAACGATTTCCGGAAATCGTCAGTGCAGAACTGCATTGACCAAGCGAACCGGCTCGAGCCCACTTCGCTTAGCTTCGGATTATATGATGAAATTAACTTACATCAAATTTTGTCAGGACGCCGTCAGGCTCAGGCTGGCTTGAGCGCCAGCTAAAGACCCAGCGTAGAGGCGGGAAAGCCCGGCGCACTGTTGCGCTCCCACTCCTGAAGCGCCTCTCGCAACAGCAAACGGCGCTGCGCATCATCGCCACACACCAGCACGCTGTTCACCGGGTCAATGCGATGCATGACCCAACTTGGGCTCCAGATCGCGCTGGGGAAATCCAGCGGATCAGCAGACCGGCACACGCGGCATTCAATGAGGTGATCCCAAGTCTGACGCCAGCGTACAAAGCGGGCGTGCTGGCGTTGCACGCCATCAAAGCGCGTGGCCAGCATGCGCAGCCGACGCCCCGTCTTGGACCAGGCTTGCAATGACTCCACTACGGCACGCTCATGCAAAGGCCAATCCTCAAACGTGGCGTCGCTCAGGATGATTTCTTTCCAACCCTCTCTGGCCGCGCAGGCCAAGGCATCACGCACCGTCTGCACAAAGACCTCTCGACCCAGCAGTCGCCCTTTGGGCAGGGCCAAACGAGGCTGATCTGGGGGCTCAGCGTCCATGCAGCCACCCGTCATCGCTCCAGTCTTGCAGCAGGGCCACAGCCGCTGGGCTCGCTTTGGCCATGTCGCGGGCATCGAGGCGGCGAGCATCGGCTAGCTGGCGCATCAGCTTCGCATCGCGCCCCGAGGCGCGGTAGCTCTCGCCGTTGATGAAAATGTGATGCTCGTCGTACATCATGCGGCTGCGGTGGTCTAGCTCCAGGCCGTCGTCCAAAGCTGCTTCTGCACCCGCCTCAAACCAGACATTCGACTTGGGTTCGCTCAAATACTCCCCCAACAAACGCGGCAAGGCCAGGGGGTCTTTCAAGGCCGCTTGCAAAGCCCCACGAGCAAAGTCCTGCAAGGCCGCAGGCATGGCACCGGGCGTGCTCACGGCGGGCTGCTTGGCGTCACGGTACAACGCATCGCCCACCTCATCCGCCGCATCTTCGGCCAAGCGCTGCAACAACTCGCGTGCCAGCTCACCGCGCTTGGGTGAGCGAAAACCGATGGAGTAGGTCATGCAGTCGCCACCCACCGCCACACCATCATGGGCATAACCGGGGGGCAGGTAGAGCATGTCACCGGGCTCCAATACAAAGGTTTGCTCGGGCACGAAATTAGCCAGGATTTTCAACGGAACATTGTCGCGCAGCGTGAGGTCTTTTTGACGCCCAATCTGCCAGCGCCGTTGACCCTGCGCTTGCAGCAAAAACACGTCATAGCTGTCAAAGTGCGGGCCCACGCCACCGCCATCACTGGCGTAGCTGATCATCACATCGTCCAAGCGCCCCTCGGGCACAAAGCGGAACTGCTGGAGCAGGTCGTGCACGCCTTGGTGGTGTAAGTCCACGCCCTGCACCAGCAGCGTCCAAGCGGCCTGCTTTAAGGCGGGCAGGGATCGGCGCTCCATAGGCCCGTGGCGCATGCGCCAAACGGCTTGGCCTTTTTTCTGATCAAGCGCAATCAAGCGCGACTCCACCTCATCGCGCCCAGCCAGCTCAAACAGCGCCGCGCGATCCAAGACAGGAGTGAACCCAGGCAGGGCTTGACGAATCAGCAACGGCTTTTTTTGCCAATGTCGCTTCATGAAAGTCTGAGGGCTCAAGCCCCCTAACAAAGGCAAAGCCTGATGAATGTCCATGGTCATTTTCTTTTCGGTCAGTTGGAGTGCAGGTGAGATGCGACAATTCTGCCCTATGGAAATCAATCAACAATGCGTGGTCGCACTGACCTGGACCATCAAAGACACCCTGGGCGAGGAAATCGACGTGCTCGACGACCCCGTTGAATTTTTAATTGGCGGCGAAGATCTTTTCAAAAAGATCGAAGACGCACTGCAAGGCCACGAAGCTGGCGCAACGGTGTTGCTACAGCTTGAACCCGAAGAGGCCTTTGGCGATTTCAACGACCAGTTGCTCTTCCTCGAATCACGCGAACTGTTTCCGCCCGAGCTGGAAGAAGGCATGACGCTAGAGGGTTCTACCCTGCCCGCGGGTTGCAACCCGGACGCCCCCAAAGACATGCTCTACACCGTAACCGAGATTTACCCCGAGCACTTGGTGCTGGACGGCAACCACCCACTGAGCGGCATTGCGTTGCGCCTGAGTCTGCGTGTAGAAGGCGTGCGTGAAGCGACCGAAGAGGAGATTGGCCAGGGTTCGGCCGGTACAGGCTTCTTCAAGATTCAACCGGTGCATTCAGAAGCGCCGGGCAGTGACTTGCTGCACTGAGCAGCGAGTTTTTTACGACTTACCCGTCGAACCGTAACCGCCCTCGCCGCGCTGGCTCGCCGGGAATTCCGTCACCACATTGAACTGCGCCTGCACCACCGGCACGATCACCAGTTGTGCGATGCGCTCCATCGGTTCGATGGTGAATGCCACATCGCTGCGGTTCCAGGCGCTCACCATGAGTTGCCCCTGGTAATCGCTGTCAATCAGCCCCACCAGATTGCCCAGCACGATGCCGTGTTTGTGCCCCAGGCCTGAGCGCGGCAGGATCATCGCGGCAAAGCCAGGGTCTTGCAGATAAATCGCGATGCCGGTGGGCACCAGTTGCCAGGCATTCGCCTTTAGGGTAAGCGGTGCATCCAGGCAGGCGCGCAAGTCCAGCCCGGCACTGCCCGGTGTGGCGTAGCTGGGGAGTTGATCCGCCATGCGCGGGTCGATGATTTTGACGTCGATGTTCATATCTTTTTTCGGGTTGCTATCTCGGCCACCAGTTGGCGGGCCAGAGCGAGTTTGCTGTTGCGGGGCAGTTCCCTCGCGCCGTGGGCATCCACCAGCAGCAAGGCATTGTCGTCTTGACCAAACGTGGCCGGGCCGATATTGCCCACCAGCAAGGGCACGCCTTTGCGCGCACGCTTGGCGGTGGCGTTGGCCAGTAAGTCATGGCTTTCCGCCGCAAACCCAACGCAAAACAAGTCGCCCGACACGGCGCGTGGCGACTGGGCCAGCGTGGCCAGAATGTCGGGGTTCTCCACAAACTGCAAAGTCGGCGTTGTGCCCGAGCCATCTTTCTTGATTTTTTGATCACTGGCGTTGGCGGATCGCCAGTCGGCCACCGCCGAAGTTGCTACAAAAATAGTAGCTTCTTGCGCACGTTCTACGGTGGCTTCAAGCATATTTTGTGCTGACACTACGTTGAGGCGGGTCACCCCGCGCGGTGTGGGCAGGTGCACCGGCCCTGCCACCAGCGTCACTTCAGCGCCAGCCTCGCGCGCGGCACGGGCAATGGCAAAACCCATCTTGCCGCTGGACAAATTGGTGATGCCGCGCACCGGGTCTATCGCCTCGTACGTCGGGCCCGCTGTCACCAACACATGCTGTCCGCGAAGCACCTTGGGCTGGAAAAAAGCGATCACGTCTTCCAGCAACTCCTCGGCTTCCAGCATGCGACCATCGCCCGTTTCACCGCAGGCCTGGTCGCCCGTGCCCACGTCAAATACCGTCGTGCCATCGGCCCGCAATTGCGCCAGATTGCGCTGGGTGGCCGGGTGCGCCCACATCTCCCGGTTCATGGCTGGGGCGATCAGCAGGGGTACTTTATCGATGGGGCGGGCCAAGCAGGTCAGGCTCAGCAAATCGTCGGCCCGGCCATGCAGCAACTTGGCCATAAAGTCGGCACTGCACGGCGCAATCAAAATCGCATCGGCCTCGCGGCTCAGGTTGATGTGCGCCATGTTGTTGGGCTCGCGTGCATCCCACTGCGAGCCATACACAGGCCGGTTACTCAGCGCCTGCATGGTCACGGGGGTGATGAACTGGGCGGCCGCCTCGGTCATGATGACTTGCACCGTAGCGCCCTCCTTGATCAAGGCGCGGCACAACTCAGCCGCCTTGTAGCAGGCGATGCCACCCGTGAGGCCCAAAACAATGTGTTTTCCAGCGAGGTCATTCATGGGGCGCAATGTATCAGACTGGCAAGTTAAACCCACACTTGCCACCTATAATCTCAATTTCCCACCCAAGAGCCTAAAAAGCTCCTCTGACATGACCAAATTTGTCTTCGTCACCGGCGGTGTGGTGTCTTCCCTTGGCAAGGGAATCGCCTCAGCCTCCTTAGCAGCGATTCTTGAATCGCGGGG
>CANCDA010000136.1 GCA_947374705.1 Comamonadaceae bacterium
AGTATCGCTTTATTTCATTGCGTAACCAGCTATTTAATTTATAGCAAAATTGGATCCAAGGAGACATCCAATGATGAGCCAAGTGTAAGCCACCCCTGAATCAAATACAAAACCGCCCGAAGGCGGTTTTGTATTTGGAGAGCCTGCAAATTAATTGCGGGTCTGATCCACCAGTTTGTTTTTCGCAATCCAGGGCATCATGGCGCGCAGTTGAGCGCCGACCTTCTCGATCGAATGCTCTGCGGTCAAGCGGCGGCGAGCCGTCATGCCTGGGTAGTTGGTGCGGCCTTCCAAGATGAACATCTTGGCATACTCACCGGTTTGAATGCGCTTCAAAGCGTTGCGCATAGCGGCGCGCGACTCTTCGTTGATCACCTCAGGGCCTGTCACGTACTCGCCATACTCGGCATTGTTGGAGATGGAGTAGTTCATGTTGGCGATGCCGCCTTCATAGATCAAATCCACGATCAACTTCAACTCGTGCAAGCACTCGAAGTAAGCCATCTCAGGTGCGTAGCCTGCTTCAACCAGGGTTTCATAACCCATCTTGATCAGTTCAACCGCACCGCCGCACAACACGGCCTGCTCGCCGAACAAGTCGGTCTCGGTCTCTTCTTTGAAGTTGGTCTCAATGATGCCGGCTTTGCCGCCACCGTTGGCCATGGCGTAGCTCAGGGCCAGTTCACGGGCTTTGCCGCTCTGGTCTTGATGCACGGCCACTAAATGGGGCACACCGCCGCCTTGCGTGTAGGTGTTGCGCACCGTGTGGCCAGGGGCCTTGGGGGCGACCATCCACACGTCCAGGTCAGCGCGGGGCACGACTTGGTTGTAATGCACGTTAAAGCCGTGGGCAAAGGCCAAGGATGCGCCTTTTTTCAGGTGCGGCTCGATCTCTTTGTACACAGCGGCGATGTTCTCGTCAGGCAACAGAATCATTACCACGTCAGAGGCGGCGACCGCCTCATTGACTTCAGCCACTTTGAGGCCAGCCTTGGCCACTTTGTCCCAGCTCGCGCCACCTTTACGCAAACCGACCAGCACTTTTACGCCGCTGTCGTTCAGGTTTTGAGCGTGGGCATGACCCTGGCTACCGTAGCCGATGATGGCGACGGTTTTACCTTTGATGAGGCTCAGGTCGCAGTCTTTGTCATAGAAAACTTTCACTTCTTTTCTCCTTGGTAAAAAACAAAATTAATTGAGACAGGCTGCATTGATTAAAAACGAAGCAGCACTGCACTCAACCTACTCAAACTTAAACTCGCAAAATACGTTCACCACGGCCAATTCCACATGAACCCGTGCGAATGGTTTCCAAAATCGCACCGCGCTCGATGGCTTCCAAAAATGCATCGTTCTTGGATTGATCGCCGGTCAGCTCAATGGTGTAGCTCTTGTCGGTCACATCAATGATGCGACCGCGAAAGATGTCTGCCATGCGCTTCATCTCCTCACGCTCCTTGCCCACCGCCCGCACCTTGACCATCATCAGCTCACGCTCAATGTAGGCTCCTTCGGTGAGGTCGATCACCTTGACCACCTCGATCAGACGGTTCAGGTGTTTGGTGATTTGTTCAATCACGTCGTCAGACCCGGTGGTCTGAATCGTCATGCGCGACAGGCTGGCGTCCTCGGTGGGGGCCACCGTCAGCGACTCGATGTTGTAGCCACGGGCTGAGAACAGCCCCACCACGCGGGACAGCGCCCCGGGTTCGTTTTCAAGTAAAACTGCAATGATGTGTTTCATGGGTGGCTCTCTTACAAATCTTCCGCGCCGAGCAGCATCTCAGTGATGCCCATGCCCGCTTTGACCATCGGGTAAACGTTCTCGGTCCGGTCGGTGCGGAAGTCCATGAACACCGTGCGATCTTTGAGTCTGCGGGCTTCGCGCAGAGCGGGCTCCACATCCTCTGGGCGCTCGATCAGCATGCCCACATGGCCATAGGCCTCGGCCAGCTTGACGAAGTCAGGCAGCGCGTCCATGTAGCTGTGGCTATAGCGGCCTTCGTAATCAATCTCTTGCCACTGACGCACCATGCCGAGGTAGCGGTTGTTCAGCGAGATGATTTTGATGGGCGTTTTGTACTGGAAGATGGTGGACAGCTCCTGGATACACATCTGCACCGAGCCCTCGCCCGTGATACAGAACACCTCGCTGTCCGGCTTGGCTAGCTTGATGCCCATGGCGTAGGGAATGCCCACGCCCATGGTGCCCAGGCCACCGGAGTTGATCCAGCGGCGCGGCTCGTCAAAGCGGTAGTACTGCGCGGCCCACATCTGGTGCTGGCCCACATCAGAGGTGATGTAGGTGTCGGCATCCTTGGTCATGTTCCACAGGGTTTCAACCACGTACTGGGGTTTGATGACGTCTTTGTTGCCCCGGTCGTACTTCAGGCAATCGCCTTTACGCCATCCATCAATCGTCTCCCACCAAGCACCCAGGGCGCTGGCGTCGGGGCGCGCTGTGCCTTCGCGGATCATGGCAATCATCTCGCTCAGCACATCCTTGACATCGCCCACGATAGGAATGTCCACCTTCACGCGTTTGGAGATGCTGGATGGGTCGATGTCGATGTGAATGATCTTTCGCTCATTCTGGGCAAAGTGTTTGGGGTTGCCAATCACCCGGTCATCAAAACGTGCCCCCACGGCCAGCAGCACGTCGCAGTTCTGCATGGCGTTGTTGGCTTCCACCGTACCGTGCATGCCCAACATGCCCAAAAACTTGCGGTCACTGGCTGGGTAAGCGCCCAGACCCATCAGGGTGTTGGTGCAGGGGTAGCCCAGCATGTCCACCAAGGTGCGCAGCTCAGCCGCCGCATTGCTCAGGATGACGCCGCCGCCCGTGTAGATGTAGGGGCGCTTGGCCGCTAACAAAAGCGCCAAAGCTTTACGAATCTGACCGCCGTGGCCTTTGCGCACGGGGTTGTAAGAGCGCATCTCCACCGACTCAGGGTGGCCGCTGTAAGGCACCTTTTTGAACGACACATCCTTAGGAATGTCCACCACCACCGGGCCAGGACGGCCACTTCGAGCGATGTGGAAGGCCTTTTTCATGGTCATGGCCAGATCGCGCGCGTCTTTGACCAAGAAGTTGTGTTTGACGATGGGGCGGGTGATGCCCACGGTATCGCACTCCTGGAAGGCATCCAGACCAATGGCGTGGGTGGGCACCTGCCCGGTCACGATCACCATGGGAATGCTGTCCATATAGGCCGTGGCAATGCCGGTTATGGCATTGGTGACACCAGGGCCAGACGTCACCAGGGCAACGCCGACATCACCCGTGGCGCGTGCGTAGCCATCAGCGGCATGTACTGCCGCTTGTTCGTGACGCACCAAGACGTGTTGGATCGTGTCCTGCTTGTAAAAAGCATCGTAGATGTGCAAAACCGCACCACCAGGGTAACCCCAGATGTACTTGACGCCCTCGGCTTGGAGCGACTTGACCAGAATCTCCGCACCACGAAGCTCTTCGGTGATGGTCGTGCCTGGGGCATTTGTTTTTGCAGCGGACATCGCCGCATGTGCCGAAGCAATTTCAGCTTTATTGATTTCCATGATGAACCTTTGTGAATTTCTCTAACGAAAAACCTTGGGTGCTCCTTTGAAAACGCTTGTGGCGCTTCATCGGAACTTAGGGTCAAAGTCATAAGCGCATGGCTTGTAGCGCCGGACAGTGACCCGTTTGCCTTTTGATTTGGGTCTTCGATTATCGCAGACCTCAAAGCCCTATCCCGTGCGACGCTTCGAAAAATTGCCCTTCGAGGTGCCATAATTCAACAAGAACTTCGACAACCCACCCTCAAAACGCATCCTGGCGCGCACCTTTGGCTACCGAACAAGAACTCTCAGATTTCCTGAAAAGCGTCGAAAAACGCGCTTTCAAGCGTTCGGTTTATCACGTGCGCAATGAGGAGTCTGCCCTGGATATCGTCCAGGACAGCATGATGAAGCTGGCCGAGCACTACGGCCACAAACCGCCCGAAGAGCTGCCCATGTTGTTCCAGCGCATTCTCTCGAACTGCACGCTGGACTGGTTTCGCCGCCAAAAAACGCGAAACGCCCTGTTTTCGAACATGAGCGACTTTGATTCAGGCTCTGAGGATGGCGATTTTGAACTTCTGGATGTTTTGGACATCTCAGACGATACACAGCAGGTCGAAAGTGCAGAAAACTCAACCGAGCGCGCTCAAACCCTGCGTGAAATCGAGGTAGAAATACAAGAGCTCCCCGCACGTCAACGAGAAGCCTTCCTCATGCGTTACTGGGAGGAGTTGGACGTGGCGGAGACCGCTGCGGCCATGGGCTGTTCTGAGGGCAGCGTCAAAACACACTGCTCCAGAGCCGTTGCGGCCCTGAGCAAAGCATTGAAAGCCAAGGGGATACGACTATGAATCACACTATTTCCAAGCTCAACGCCTCTAACCAGGATCGTTTTGCCTTAAAGCTGACAGCACGTTTGTCTGACAGCGCAGACGCGCTGCCGCACGACATCACCGAGCGACTGCGCGCAGCGCGCATGCAAGCACTGGGCGTACGCCAACAGACCAAGCTGGCAAGCAACTCGCAAGTATTGTCCAACGGCATGACCGCCACTCTCAGCTTGGGCGGTTCAGACTCCGAACTCTGGCGTCGTGCGGCTTCCTTTATCCCCCTGCTGGCCTTGGTGCTTGGCCTGTTGGCCATTCAGTTCCTGGGCAACGATGAGCGCGCCCGTGATTTAGCCGACATCGACTCTGCCCTGCTGACCGACGACCTGCCCCCTGCGGCCTACACCGACCCGGGTTTTGCCCAGTTTCTCAAATCTCGCCAAGACCTCTGATTTTTAGACCCCATGAAGCCTGCGATACCCCGTAAGTTGACAGCCCTGATGCGCAAGCATGTAGCACTTCCCGCTGTCGTGTTTATCACACTCGCGGGCTTGGGGGCTTCATTTTCATTGGTTCTGGCTCAGCCCGATGGGGGCGCGACAAGCACGTCCAGCCCAGCCCCCAGCCCCAGCGCTGCGCCTGGACAAACCGCAAGCAAACTTGGAATAGCCTCCAAGCCAGTGCTCAACACCAAGCCCGCTTGGGCCGAGTTGACACCGGCGCAGCACAAAGCCCTCAAACCACTGGCCGCTCAATGGGCACAACTGGGCGTTGAGAGCAAGCGCAAGTGGCTGGCCATTTCAAAAAATTACGAATCACTACCCCCCACTGAGCAGGCCAAATTGCACAGCCGCATGAGTGCCTGGGTATCCCTCAGCCCGCATGAGCGGACAGAAGCCCGTCTGAATTTTGCCGAAACCCAAAAACTACCTGCGGACGAAAAAGCAGCCCACTGGCAGTCTTACCAAGAACTCAGCGCTGAGGAAAAGCGCAAGCTAGCCGCTCAGGCACCTGGCAAACCTTCAGGCATTGCAGTGAGCAAGCCAACACCTCAAAAACAATTGGCCGAGGTACCCGTCACGCCCCATGTTCCGCAGCAGGGTGCGAAACTGGCCGGCGCTAGCCAAGCGGTGAATCCCAACACCTTGCTGCCCCAACGGTCAGCCCCGACAGACTCTAGCGCGCGCCCCAAATAGTGAGCGTTGTAAGTCCTCAGAACCCGCGACAGGTAGCGCCCGGTCTGCTCCGGCGCATGGCCTGCTGGCTGTACGAAGGCATGCTTTTGTTCGCCGTGCTTTTCATTGCAGACTACCTCTATAGCGCTCTGTCACAGACCCGCCACGCACTGGACAACCGGCACCTGCAACAGGCTTTTTTGTTTGTGGTGCTCGGCATTTACTTCACCTGGTTCTGGGCCAAGGGGCAAACCCTGGCCATGAAAACTTGGCGCATTCGGCTGGTTGACCGCCTGGGCCAGCCTGTCACCCAAGGCCGCGCTCTGCTGCGTTATGTGCTGAGCTGGCTCTGGTTTTTACCGGCTCTGGCCGCAGTCGCAACGTTCAAATTTTCGGTTGCGGAATTGACCGTTTTATTGTTCGGCTGGATCGCGGTTTGGGCTTTGCTGAGCCGCCTGCACCCGTTGCAACAGTTCTGGCACGACGCACTTGCAGGTACGCGACTGATCGCGACGGATTGATGCCGCCCACAGAATTCAACGTCCAGACCCACAAGCGCCGCGCGGGCTTGACCCGCATGTGGCATGCCCTGGGTTTTGCGCTGGCTGGCCTGCGCGCGGGTTGGGGTGAAACCTCGTTTCGGCAAGAGGCCATGGCGGCCTTTGTCTTGTTGCCCTTGTCTTTCTGGCTGGGTCAAACTTGGGTCGAGATCGCCGTGTTGGCCGGCTCGGTGTTGCTCGTGATGATCGTTGAGTTACTCAATACCGGCATCGAGTCAGCCATCGACCGCATTGGCCCCCAGTGGCATGAACTCTCCAAACGCGCCAAAGACATGGCCAGTGCCGCCGTGCTGCTGAGCCTGCTGCTGTGTGCAGGCATCTGGGTCGCAGCGCTCTACCAAAAATTCATCTGAAACCGCGCCATGACACCCGCTTTTTCCGTCTGCGTTTACTGCGGCTCTCGCCCCGGCATTAACCC
>CANCDA010000137.1 GCA_947374705.1 Comamonadaceae bacterium
ACCACCACCACCATCGGAATTGTCGGCACGGGATGATCACGATGTCACGGTCAATGAAGCTGCGTTGGATAAAAACCAGGACGGTCACGACTTGGCGGCCGGTACGGTCACAGGCAGCAACCCGAACTCGACGGCTGAGACCGATTCCACCAACACCCTGGTCGGATCAGTCAGTGGTGGATCGGGCGATTTCAGTTACACATTGACAGGTGGGCTCACCGATCTCGCCGGTCTTTACGGGGTCATCCATCTGAACCCGGATGGCACTTACGTTTACACCTTGACCCAGCCAGTGACCAGTGACCCCTTGGCCAACGATGGTACGAATACCGAGCCCACCAACGGCGACGCACCCATGGTGGAATCGTTCACCTATGTGGTCACCGACAACGTGACGGGCCAAACGACCAGTGCGTCCATTTTTGTGGCCATTGTGGACGACATTCCCTCTACCCCAACGGAGTTCAGCAAGACGGTGGTCGAGGGCGTGAACGCTGGCAGCAATGTGCTGATCACGCTGGATATCTCAGGCAGCATGGGACAAAAATCGGGGGTTGGCAGCCTGTCAAAACTTGATCTAGCCAAAGAAGCCATCGTCCAGTTGCTCGACGATTACGCCGCCCAAGGAGCCACCATGGTGCGGCTGGTCACGTTCGGCGACAGTGCCAGCGCCAGCGGCTCAACCTGGATGACTGTGGCGGCTGCGGAAGCTGCGGTCAATGCCTTGACGGCCGGTGGCAGCACCAACTTCGATGCTGCTTTGAACATGTCGTGGAATGCGTTTGGGGACAGCGGAAAAATTGGGGGTGCACAGAACGTGGCTTACTTCCTGTCAGACGGTGTGCCCAATCAAAACAGCATTGCAGGGACAGGGGATCCACATACGCCCTTGGGCGGTGGTGATGGTATTGATTCACCCGAGCGAATCGCGTGGGAAGGCTTCCTCATCGCCAACCAGATCCACGCGTTTGCCCTGGGCATGGGGTCGGGTGCAACGCTCGGCACACTTGAGCCGATTGCCTACAACGGTGCAACTTCAACAGAGCAAGCGGCCATCGTGGTGACCGATCTGTCGCAGTTGTCGGCCGTGTTGTCGGCGACCGTCAGTGTGCCAGTGACCGGCAACCTGGTGACCGAGGGCTTTGCCTTGGGTGGCAGCTTCGGTGCCGATGGCCCAGGCGCCTTGCAAATCGTGGCCTTCTCTCACGATGCAGACGGTAATTCAGGCACGCCGAACGTGGTGTACGACACAAGCTCTCCCGATTACGACGCGTTAACGCACACGCTGACCATCAGTACTAATGGGGGCGGCGTCTTGACGGTCAATTTCGAGACCGGTGCCTACACCTACACCGCAGCCACCACCATCCCACCAGGCATGGTCGAGAGTTTTACTTTCACCATTGAAGATGCCGACGGCGACCAGGCTACGGGCAGCTTCACCATCAATGCGGCAGATACACCACCGATTCCGCAGGATGCCACCCCGGTTCTGGTGGTCGGCAGCAACAGCGACGACAGCGGCGACAGTACGACGGATCATCTGATTCCGAACCCGGCTTTTGCACCCGATGTGAATGGCAACATCGTGGGTGGAAGTGGTCATGATGTGTTGGTGGGTGACCCGGGGGGCTACACCTCGGGCTCCTATAACTTGAGCTTTATGTTCGACGTGTCAAGCAGCATTAGCGCGACGGAGTTCGCGTTGATGAAGAGCGCGGTCAATGATTTGCTGTCCAAATTTGACGCAGCCACTTCCTTGCATGTCGATCTTGGAAAGTTCTCCGGCAGCAGCGTGATCGACCCCAGCAGCTACACCACGGTGGCGGCGGCACAGGCGGCTGTATCGGCACTCACCCAGAGCGGAGCGGGTAGCGGTACCAATTACACGGCCGGCCTCACTGCACTCGATACCCTGATGAATGGCGACCCCCCGGCCGATCACAAAATTGCCTACTTCCTGACGGATGGTGACCCAAATGCGGGAGCCGATACAGCGGCCTTGATCGGCACATTGATGGGCACATTGACCCACCTCACAGCCGTCGGTGTGGAAATCAATGCCGTGGGTATCGGGCTGCCCAATGCCACCACAGCGGCGGCCAATCTGAACGCGATTGACAACACGCCTGACGACTATTTACCGGTCAGCTCTTTCGGCGATTTGTCGGCTGCTTTGGGCTCCTTGTTTGTGTCCGTCGCTGTGGGCGATGACACACTCAATGGCGGAGACGGCAACGACATCATTTTTGGTGACACGCCCAATACCGATGCGCTGGCCGGCAATGGCAGCGGTTACGGTGCGGCAGGCACGCATGATGGTGCGGGTTTGGATGTGCTGTTCCACACCGATGGGGTTCATGCCGGTGGCGTGGCCACGCAGGCCGAAGTCTTGACGTATCTGAGCAACCCGGTTAACGCAGCGGCGTTGAATCTGGCGGGCGACCCCCGAGGTGGTGACGACACCATCAGCGGGGGTGCGGGCAACGACACGATTTTTGGTCAGGGTGGCGACGACGTGATGAGCGGCGGTGCAGGCCATGACACGATGAGCGGGGGTGTGGGGGCGGACACCTTCAAGTGGACTTTGAGCGATGTGAGTAGCGTACCGGGGACACCCGCTGTCGATGTCGTGAAAGACTTCGCGGCTGGTGATTCCTTAGACCTGATGGACTTGTTGCCGGGTGCACCAGGGACAGATTTATCGCAGTTCATGACTGTGACGCAAGATGCGAGCGGCGTCACGATTCATGTGACCGATGGCACTGGCATCGCGCCAACAAAAGATGTTCAAACCATCTTTTTGGAAGGTTACACAGCCGACTCTGCCGCCGCCATTGTGAGTGAATTGGTTGCGAACCAAAAGTACACGGGTATTTAACCGTGCAGTGCGAACTAGAGAATGCGTTTTGATCGGTGGATGCCGATCAGGCCAGTTTCTACAAAGGGGGCACAGAAAATGAGCCCCTTTTTTACAGGCTTGCTTGGGATTCCAACTGCAACAAATGAAAGAGGCCACTCGCACTGGGTTCAAACCTGGAGCAGCAGCGCCTCAATCAAACGATGCAACTCAGCGAAATCGGGCTCGCCCACGTAGCGCTTGACGATTTTCCCTTGTGGGTTGACGACATAGGTGGTGGGGGTCAGGCGCACATCGCCCCAAGCTTGGGCCACTGCGCCGGTGTTGTCGATGGCGACTTTGAAGGGGAGTTGGCGAGTCTCAGAAAAGTTGACGACGTAACTGGGCGGGTCGTAGCTCATGGCCACCGCAACGGTGTCAAAACCACGGGCCTGGTATTTGTTGAAAGTTTCAATCATGCGGGGCATTTCAGCCACACACGTCGTGCAACTCGTCGCCCAGAAATTCACCAAGGTCACCTTGCCTTTGAAGTCGGCGGTGCTTCGCTTGGAGCCGTCCAGTAAAACGAAGGTGGTTTCAGGTGCGGTATTGCCATTTGAAGACGAGAAAAACACCCAACCCAGAGCGGACACGGCCAAGAATGAGGCAAGATACAGAATTCGTTTCATAACAGGGGTGCTTTCATGTTGCGTCGAGAGTTTAATTCGGTTTGTATGCCCGCGTTGCTGACGTTGTTGGGGTCGGCCCACGGGCAGGCGTTGGCCTTGAGCCTGGCTGACTTGAGCGGTGGTGATGCGTCACGCGGCGTCAAGGCCGCTTTGGAGCAAGGGGCCAAGGTGGCCATCGGTTTGTTGGGCAAGACCGATGGATTTTTGGGCAACGACAAAGTTCGCATACCTTTGCCGGGTTACCTGAACGATGCGAGCCAGTTGCTGCGTACTTTTGGCATGGGGCAACGGCTGGATGAATTGATCACCGCCATGAACCGCGCGGCTGAATCGGCGGTGCCCTTGGCGCAAGATTTGTTGCTGGGCGCCGTCAAGTCCATGAATGTGGACGATGCAAAAAAAATCCTGAGTGGCGGAAACACCTCGGTCACCACGTTCTTCACAGAAAAAACCCGCTCACCGCTGGCTGAAAAATTTCTGCCGATTGTGACCCGCACGACAGAAAAGGTGGGGCTGGCCGCGAGCTACAACCAAGTGGCGGGCAAGGCGGCTGACATGGGTTTGATGGGCAAAGAGAACGCCAGCATTCAGCAGTACGTCACGGGCAAGTCGTTGGACGGGCTGTACTTCATGATTGGCGAGCAGGAAAAGAAAATTCGCCAAGACCCGGTGGGTACGGGCAGCGCCTTGCTGAGCAAGGTGTTTGGTGCTCTGAAATAAATCGAAACAAAAGCCCCCTTTGAACTGACGTTTTTGCATGTATCGCCTCTTCGGCTTCCTATGCGCCAGCCTGATGGGCTTGGTCGCGTGCAGCCCGACGTTCAACTGGCGAGAGGCGCATTGGGCGCAGGACACGGCGTTGAAGGTCATGCTGCCCTGCAAGCCCGATCAGGGCAGTCGCCCCATGCGCGTGGCGGATCAAGCCCTCACCCTGCGCATGATGGGGTGCGAAGCCGGAGGGGCGTTGTTCGCCGTCGCTGTGGTCGATGTGAGGGATACCCCGCATGCGATTGAAGTCCAGCGCCAATGGCAACAGGCCCTGCTGGACAATATGCACGCAGTCGTCACCCCAGATTCGCCCAAGCCAGAGACGTTTGTTTTTCCGGGTGCAAGTGAGCAGCCGCAGCCTGTTCGAATGCAGGCCCAGGGCCAACGCCAAGATGGGCGAGTGCTCAGCGCACAGGCGCTTTGGTTTGCGCGGGGCGGGCGGCTTTATCACGCCGCGCTGTATGCTGACACGCTTGATGTTGATGTGGTGCAGACATTTTTTGAAGGGCTTCGCTTCCCATGAGTATTTTGTCGCGCCGTGCGTGCATCGTGGTGTTTTTGGCCTTTGCCTTTTCCTACTTTTTTTCAACCTTGATTCGGGCCATCACGGCCACTTTGTCCCCCACGCTCACGCAAGAGTTTTCTTTGAATGCCCGTGACTTGGGTTTGTTGGCCGGCGGTTATTTTTTGGGCTTTGCCGCGACCCAATTGCCGCTGGGGCGCTGGCTGGATCGGTATGGGCCTAGGCGTGTGATTCTTTGTTTTTTGTCGGTGGCTGTTGTAGGCTGTTTGGCGTTTGCATGGGCCACAAGTTTTGGCGGCTTGTTGCTGGCGCGGGTGCTGTGCGGGGTGGGAGTGAGTGCGTGCTTGATGGCGCCTTTGACGGGTTATCGGCGCTGGTTTCCCATGACCATTCAATTGCGGGCTAACTCATGGATGTTGATGACCGGCTCTCTGGGTTTGGTGGCTTCCACCTTGCCGGTGCAGTGGCTGATGCCTGTGGTGGGTTGGCGGGCCATCTTCATCGGCTTGGCCCTGTTGGTCGTGCTGGCCATGGCGATGATCGCGTGGGTCGTACCCGCGTGGGAGAGCGAGGCCGCACCCGCTGGCGAGCAACAGCCAGTGAGAGACAACTCTTACCGCGAAGTCTGGAAGCACCCTTACTTTCGCAAGATGGCAGCGGTTGGGTTTGTCAACTATGGCGGACTCTTGGCGATACAAACTTTATGGGCAGGGCCGTGGATGATGCAGGTGTCGGGCTACTCCGCTGTGCAGGCCGCCACAGGCATGTTCTGGATCAATGTGGCGATGTTGTGCGCATTTTGGGTGTGGGGCCTCATCAGCCCGTGGCTCACTCGCAATGGCTTGACGGTTGAGCTGATGATCCGTTACGGCTTGCCTTTGGGCTTCATTTTTCTGGCCCTGAATATTGCCTTCGGGCGGGCCTACCCAGGCGTATCAGGGTTGCTGCTGGTCCTGTACTGTTTGAGCTGCACGACGATTGCCCTGGCGCAACCCTCCGTGGGCTTGGCGTTCCCGGCCGAGCTGGCTGGGCGGGCTTTATCGGCCTATAACTTGGTGATTTTTGCGGGCGTATTTTGTATGCAATGGGGGATTGGTTTGCTCATTGATGGATTCGCTGCCTTCGGATGGCCCAGAAGTTCGGCTTTTCAAGCGGCAATGATGGTGTTTTTAGCGGTAGGCTTGGTGTCCTATGTGAATTTTGTGCGGAGCACTCGCCCCAACCCACGCATCACAACTTATGTCTAACGTCATTCTCATCATCGCGCATGCGCCGTTGGCCAGTGCACTGCGCCAATGCGTCGCGCATGTGTTTTCAGAGCGGGTGGACACGGTTTTGGCCTTGGACATTGAGCCCGACGCATCGGTGGCCCAGAGTCTGGCGCAAGCGCAAAACTTACTGAGCCCGTTTGGCGCGGCCCCGCTGTTGTTGCTGACCGATGTGATGGGCGCCACACCGTGCAATGTGGCGCGCCAACTGCACAGTGAGCGCAGCGCTTACTTGCTGGCCGGGGTCAATTTGCCCATGCTGTGGCGTGCGGTGGCGTATCAGCACGAGCCCTTGAACGTGTTGATGGAAAAAGCCCTGCACGGTGGTGTGCAGGGCATCCTGCAAGTCGATGCCAAAATAGCGCAAACGCTGAACACCAAAGGGGAACAAAAATGAGCTTG
>CANCDA010000138.1 GCA_947374705.1 Comamonadaceae bacterium
CCACGACTGGGCACGTTCCGATATATTACTCACCCGTTCGCCACTCGCCACCAGGATTGCTCCCGTGCTGCCGTTCGACTTGCATGTGTAAGGCATGCCGCCAGCGTTCAATCTGAGCCAGGATCAAACTCTATAGTTCGATCTTGAATGTTTTACTTGATTTCTCAAGTTACTCATAAATTGGAATCGACGTGATTGTCCTAAACAAGTTAATGTCTCGACTTTCACATCTTTTTTACTTCATGAGCGTTTGTAAGCCAATTAAGACTTAGTTCCAAAGAACTTGGCAATCGCCTTCAAACGCCCACGCTTATCGGCTGTAAGTTTTTAATGATCTAACGAAAAACTTATCTCAACTTGATGCTGAATTTTGCTTTTCGCCTTGCTTCACTGTGATCAGCGAAGCCTTGAATTCTATCACGCTTTTTGCGACTTTTTCGAAATATTTTTTGCTATCGAGTTTTTTACTCTCTCAAAACAATCATCTTCAAAAGCCCTTCGCCACTCTTGTTAACTTTCGTTAACCTCATTTCAGCTAAGCCTTCGATTATAGCATTGTTTTTAATCTCTGCCAAAAATCTTTTTCATCTGCTCTTGTCAACTTTCGTCAAGTCTGTGCAGCGAAGCCTTCGATTATTGCATGCTTTTAGCCGTTTTTCACAAAATTCTTCCTCTTCTTGTTGAAAGTACCCCTTCGCAAGGTGTCTGCGCGCTTGCTCAGGGATAATTCCCACCTATGGCACTACTCACTCTATTACAGGCTCAACTGGCCTTTGGCCATGTGGCCTTACTCGACAAAGCTGACTTCTCACTGGAGACCAGCGAACGCGTTGGGCTCATTGGACGCAACGGCACTGGCAAATCTTCCCTTCTTAAAATTTTGGCGGGCTTTGAGTTCCCTGATGACGGCACTCTCCACCGCCAACAGAACTTGCGCCTGGCTTATGTGGCACAAGAACCTGATCTTGCACCAGAGGCAAGCGTCTTCATGGCTGTCAGCGCTGGCCTTAATCGCGTCATTGACCTGATTAATGAGTACTCACAAGGCCATGGCGACTTGGACGCTATGCAAAGCGAGATTGAGTCCTTAGACGGTTGGAACTGGGAGCAGCGTGTAGAAGAAACCTTGCACCGCTTACACCTGGACAAAGACGCACTGGTTGGATCACTCTCAGGCGGCACCAAAAAACGTGTCGCCCTGGCACAAGCCTTGGTCACCCGCCCTGACGTCCTATTGCTTGATGAACCTACCAACCACCTGGATCTGGACTCGATTGAATGGTTGGAAGAGTTGCTCATTGATTTCCCCGGCAGCATCATCACCATCACCCACGACCGCTCCTTTCTAGACCGTGTCGCCACCCGAATCGTCGAGCTCGACCGAGGCAAGCTCAATGGCTACCCGGGTAACTTCACCGAATACCTGCGCCAGAAAGAGGAACAACTCGCGCAAGAAGCCGTCATCAGCGCCAAGGCTGACAAGTTACTGGCACAAGAAGAGGTCTGGGTGCGCAAAGGCGTTGAAGCGCGCCGCACCCGTAGCCAGAGCCGCATTGGACGCCTGGAGGCCCTCAGAGCCAGACGCACCGCGCGGCGTGAAAGCTTAGGCAGTGTCCGCATGGATGTCGCCTCTGGCTCACCCAGCGGCAAGATCGTGGCCGAGTTGCAGGACGTCAGCAAATCCTATGGTGGCAAAACCATCGTCAAGAACCTCAACACCACCCTGCTGCGTGGCGACAAAATCGGCCTCATCGGCCCCAATGGCGCTGGCAAAACCACACTACTCAAACTCATTTTGGGTGAACTGCAACCCGACGCCGGCAAAGTCCGTCAAGGCTCTCGCATTGAAGTCGCCTACTTTGACCAGATGCGCAATGCGCTCGACCTGGACGCCACCCTGGTGGACTTCATCAGCCCCGGCAGCGAATGGATTGAGATTGGCAACCAACGCAAGCACGTCAAAAGCTACCTGGGCGACTTCCTTTTCTCCCCTGCGCGCGCCAACTCACCCGTGCGCTCACTCTCTGGCGGTGAGCGCAACCGGCTCTTGCTGGCCCGCCTGTTCGCACGTCCCGCCAACGTACTGGTGCTTGATGAGCCCACCAACGACTTGGACATCGACACCCTAGAACTGCTCGAAGAGCTACTCCAGAACTACGAAGGCACCGTCTTTCTGGTCAGCCATGACCGCACCTTCCTGGACAACGTCGTCACCAGCACCCTGGCGTTTGAAGGGGATGGCCTGTGGCGCGAATATGAAGGGGGAATCTTGGATTGGCTCACCCAATCCAAACGCAGCCAAGCCGCCAGAAATGCGGCAAACGCCAAAGAAATCAAAGACGCAACAGCCGCAAAAGCCGCAGCACCCGTTTCCAGCGCAGCAACGGCCAAACCCCGCACCAGCAGCACCCCCAAACTCAGCTACAAAGCGCAAAAAGAGCTGGATGACCTGCCCCTCACCATTGAAGCGCTGGAAACCGAGCAAGCCCAACTGCACGCCGCCCTGCAAGACGGCAGCCTCTACAGCCAAGACCCCCAACGCGCCATGGCTCTACAAGCCCGCGACGGTGAGATTGAAGAAGCCCTGCTGGATGCGCTCATCCGATGGGAAACCTTAAGCACCGCATGACCAGCACCTCAGGCAGCCCCCTCTCAGAATGGGGCGGGCTGGGTTGTTAGTGCCGCGAACGCCGCACCAACGCCCCCGTGTCCAGAATCAGCGCAACCTTGCCATCGCCCAAGATCGTGGCGCCAGAAATATTCTGAACCTTGTGGTAATTGGTTTCCAGATTTTTCACTACCACCTGCTGCTGGCCCAACAACTCGTCCACCAGCAGCGCCACGCGGCTTCCATCAGCCTCCACTACCACCATGATGTCGCCGGGCTTGTTCAAGCCAAAACGCGGCACCTGGAAAATCTTCTCCAGCTCAATCACCGGCATGTACTCTTCCCGCACCTTGACCAGTTGCGCACCTTGCCCCACCGTGTTGAGTGCGTTCTCCTTGATCTGGAACGACTCAATCACGGAGGACAGCGGCAAGATATAGACCTCGTTGCCCACCCCCACCGACATGCCATCCATGATGGCCAGCGTCAGTGGCAAGCGCACCGACACCTTCATGCCACGCCCCTCGTACGACTCGATTTCAACCGTCCCGTTCAGGTCTGAAATATTGCGCTTCACCACGTCCATGCCTACGCCACGGCCCGACACATCCGTCACCACCTCGGCTGTCGAAAATCCAGGCGCGAAGATCAGCTGCCAGACCTCTGCATCCGACATCTGATCAGACACATCGATTCCCTTTTCTCGCGCCTTACTCAGAATTTTTTCGCGCGACATCCCACGCCCATCATCGCGCACCTCAATCACGATCGACCCCCCCTGATGCGCAGCCGAAAGCGTGATGGTGCCGGTCTCCGGCTTGCCATTTTTCACACGATCCTCAGGCATCTCAATGCCATGGTCGCAACTGTTGCGCACCAAATGCGTCAAGGGATCGGTGATCTTTTCTACCAAGCCTTTGTCCAACTCCGTGGCCTCACCCAGCGTTACAAAATCCACCTTTTTCCCGAGTTTGCTCGCCAAGTCTCTGAGCATGCGCGGGAAACGGCTGAACACAATCGACATCGGAATCATCCGAATCGACATCACCGACTCCTGCAAGTCCCTCGTATTGCGATCCAGATCCGCCAAACCCGACAGCAACTGCTGCGAATCCGACAAATCCAGGTTCCTGCTGTTTTGCGCCAACATCGCCTGCGTGATGACCAACTCGCCCACCAGGTTGATCAATTGATCCACCTTGTTGATGGCCACCCGAATCGTCGCGTTCTCTTGCTGTGCAGCCTGAGAGGCCGCTTTGCCCGCCTCTTTGGCGGGACTCTTCACTGCAAGCGCCGCCTTCACATCGCCTACCGCACTCGGCATCCCAGGTGCGCCATCAAAAAAACCATACCCAGGTGCAGGAGCCAGGGGCGCGTCGGGTGGGAAATCATCTGCATGACTCCCCGCATCCAAGGCGGCTACCGCACTTTTTGCAGCCTCATCCAACTCACTCAAATCCTTAATCACCACCTGTTCGCGTGACACATTGAACGCAAACAAATCCAGCAAATCGTCATTGCTCGAACCCGTGCCCACTTTAAAAACACGCAACTCAGGGTTCTCACTGGGCAACTCAACAATTTCCCCCAAACCCACGATGTCACGGAACAACTCCTTTACCGCATCCGCCTGATCCATGCGGCCCCGGGGATCAATCGTGATCTCCAGCTGCCGCGCCCCCTTCACCGTCGGCGTCGGCGCCAAGGCGGGCACAGCCGATAGAGCGGGCGCTGCAAGCGGCGCAGTTGCATGGCCTGGCACCTGCCCCGCAGCCAGCTCGCTGATTCGACGCACCAAATCTTCCGACGAAGGCGGCGCATCGGTTTCGCCCGACTGGTGGCGCGCCAGCAAAACGCGGGATGCATCTGCAGACTCCAGCAGCACATCCACCATGGAGGCATGCGGCTTCAACTCATGCCGACGCAGACGGTCCAGCAAAGACTCCATCTGATGCGTCAAAGCCGCGACATCAGAAAACCCGAACGTGGCCGCCCCCCCTTTGACCGAATGTGCGCACCGAAAAATGCCATTCATCTCCTCGTCATTGGCCTCTTCCAGGTTCAGGTTGAGCAGCATCTGCTCCATCTGATCCAGGTTTTCACCGGCCTCTTCAAAAAAGATTTGATAAAACTGCGTCAGATCAAATGCATCACCCGATCCGCTGCTTTCCTGATGTACGTCAGACATTCATTTCTCCTGCGTTAGGGTTTTGCCCTTGATTTAAAAATCGAAAATCACTTCACAACCTTGTTAATGACATCCAACAACCGGGCCGGGTCAAACGGCTTCACCAACCACCCCGTCGCGCCCGCCGCACGGCCGGCCTGCTTCATCAAATCGCTGGACTCGGTGGTCAACATCAAAATGGGGGTCGTCTTGAAACGGGGGTTTTCTCGGAGCTTTCGGGTCAGGCCCAGGCCATCAAGTCGCGGCATGTTTTGATCGGTCAACACCAGGTCAAACATCTGCGTCTGCGCCTTCTCGTAAGCATCCTCACCATCGACAGCGTCCACCACCCGATGCCCCGCACCGGTGAGGGTAAAAGACACCATTTTTCGCATCGAAGGCGAATCGTCAACCGCAAGTATCAAGGCCATAAGTCACTCCAAAATCAAAACAATTCAACCGATCCGGCATCCATCTCGTCCTGCGTCACAGGGTTGGGCCGGTCTGGCACCGCCTCCACAAAAGGCATGGCCTCACCCTCCTCCGCGCCCATTGACTCTGCCGCGAGCCGGTAAGCGCAACCCTGAAGAATCTTGGACGTGTGCCCAATCAACTGCGAGGCCATGTCTTGAAACTGCAACTCCATCACGGCCAAACCAATGGCGCTGCGCGCACTCTCCAAAGTCACCACATCCTTGGGCGTAGCCAGAGCCAAATCGGCACTGGCCTGCGTGAAGCGATCCATCAAGTTTTCCATTGCATGCGACAACAAACCATCCAGCCGCGCCAAGTCATGCACCACCACCAGCAAGGAGTCCTGCAATTCCGCCACCAAAGTCACAGGCAAATGAACTGCGGGTTCATAAGGCGTCGATACGGAGCTTGACAATGTCATCGGAGTCCCTGGTGCAGTGCGTGTTGAATACAAATTCTTTGCGGCTTACAGGGTTAGAATTTTGCAAGTCCCCCATCCAAGGATGGAGCGAAATAAAGGCATGATTCCGGCTTACTTCAAGCACTAAAGACACCCGGCACTGTGTTTTTCAGCCGCACAATGACAGGAAAACACCTTCTTCATGCACTCAGAACTCCGTCACCGCTCCATCAACATCCTCCACTTGGAAGACTCCGTGCTGGACCACGAGATGGTGATGCGCACCCTGCACCAATCGGGCCTGTCGTTCCACCTCACGCGCACCGAGCAGTTGGTGGATTTTCTGGCCACCGTGGACGCCCTCCAATTCGACGTCATCCTGGCCGACTACCAGCTTCCCGGCTTCACCGCCATCGACGCCTGGAACGGCTTGCTGTCCCACCCTTCCCCCCCCCCCTTCATTCTTTTTTCCGGGGCCATTGGTGAAGCCGCTGCCGTCGAAGCCATCCAGCTCGGCATGAGCGACTACCTGCTCAAAGATGACGTGGCCAAACTCCCCCACGTCATTGACCGGGCGTTGGCCCTGCAAGCCGCTCACCAGGCCAAAGCGCTGGCCACCTCAGAGCTGGCCGCGTCTGAGCAAAGGCTGGCCCAATTCGCAGAGCACCTGCAAACCACGATTGAAGAAGAGCGCGCCGCCATTGCCCGCGAAATTCATGACGACATCGGCGGCTCACTGGCCGCCATCAAGTTTGACCTGGCCTGGCTCGGCCGACGTCAAAACGACCCGCAAGCCCTGGCCCACATTGAAGCGGCCAGCACCAT
>CANCDA010000139.1 GCA_947374705.1 Comamonadaceae bacterium
AAGGGCCACAATCCGCACCACCACGCTGATGGCGATGAGGCTGCTCATGGTGGCTCGCAGCACACCCGGATCGTGCAAACGGCGTGACACATAAATCGCATACACCGGGCCGCCCGTACCAAACAGCGAACTGCCGATACCGCCGAGCAGGGCCACCGGCGCAGCCCACCAACGCGTGATGGTGCCACCCACGCCTTGATGACGCAACAGCGTGAAGAGCGCGTAACCTGCCACGAACAAGCCCAGCGCCAGCATGAGCCAACGCTCCGGTGCGACCTTGAGCAGGTACACGCCCAGCGCCATACCGATCAACATCCAAGGCAGCATTGAGCGGATCTCGCCCATGTCGCGCGCTTGGGTCGCCTGGTTGGCACGCATCATGAGCAGGGCGGAGAAATCAAGCAGTACCAGCAAAGGCACCACAAATTTAAGGGGCAAGAGTTGCGCCAGCACCGGCACAATCATGATGGAGGCACCAAAACCGCTGATGCCGAACGCCACGTAAGCGACGAACACAATCAGCGGTGCGATCAGATAAACCAGCGGTGGAAATTCCATGAATCCGATACTACAAGGTGTAGGTCAGTTCAGACGTGAGGGTAAAAGATGCGGCGCGTTTATTTCACAGCAGGGTTTCGACCTGCCACGGTCATCAGGCTGATGAGCACTGTCACAACAAAGCCAGCCAAGATACCAAACACACCCGCGGACACGGGTTGAATCCCGAACCAAAGCCCGCCGCCATCAAGTCCCACGGCTGAGCGCACCGAAATCGCATTGATGCCCATATAAAAAACGGTCACACCCACGCCCGTCAACATGCCTGCAATTGCACCCGCGCGTGAAGTCTTTCGCCAAAAGATGCCCAGCACCATGACGGGTACAAAGGCCGCACCGGCCAAAGAAAAGGAGGCTGTCACCAGGTACAAAATGTCGGCGGATTTTTGAGCCGCTACATAGGCTGCGATCAAGGCCACCAACAACAAGGCAAATTTTGACAACATCACTTGGCGCATGGCGCTGGCCTTGTTAACTTTATTGTCTTTGTCGGGCTGGATAAACATGTCTCGGGCCAATGCATTGCCAATCGTCAGCAACAGGCCATCCGCTGTGGACAAGGCCGCCGCAAGCCCGCCCGCCGCTACCAGACCCGACACCACATAGGGCAGGCCACCCAACTCAGGAGTTGCGAGCATCACCAGATCGGCACCCAGCCTGAGCTCTGAAAACTGTAAAACGTGGTCGCCATTGACGTCGTTGATAGACAAAAGCGAAGCATCCACGCGCGCCCATTGCGCCATCCATGCGGGAAGGGACTCGATGTTTTGGCCCACCAAATGGCTCATTACTTCAAATTTAACCAGCACCGCCAAAGCAGGCGCAGCCAAATAGAGCAGCGAGATAAAAAACAAAGACCAAGCCACCGAGGTGCGTGCTTCTGCCACCGTGGGTGTGGTGTAGAAACGTGTCAGCAAATGGGGCATGCCCGCCGTGCCCACCATCAGGCAAAACATGAGGGCCAAAAAATTGCGGCGTGACAACTCAAATATCTCTTGCTCTTCGCTCGTGCCATTGGGGTCACCCGCAAAGGCTTGGGCGTGCGGTGGCATGCCTCCCAATGGTTTGGCCCGACTGAGGTTGTCTTGCATTGCGCGCGTCCAGCTCTCTCGTGCAGCTGCTTCGTCCTTGGGTAAGCGGCTTAGCTCACGCTTGGCGGCAAAAATCTCTTCCGTGTCGGCGCGTTCTGCATTGAGCAGGCGTAAACGGTCTTGGAGCCGCGCACGATCCGCCTTGAGTGAGGCGTCCACATCGCGCAGCTTGATCTCAAATTCCTGAGCGCGCCGCGCATACTCTTCGATGACCTGTTTCTCGGCGGGCGAATCTGTCAGTTGTTTTTCAAGTTGCGTGAGCCGATCCAACTGTTGCCCGTACACCAGAGGGGCGAGCGGGTTGCCCAATTGTTTGTAGGCCAGCCATGACACGGGGATCAAGAAAGCCAAAATCAAGACCACATATTGCGTGACTTGGGTCCAGGTGACCGCCCGCATGCCGCCGAGAAATGAACACACCAACACCCCTCCCAACCCCAACAAAATACCGATTTCAAAATGCACGCCGGTCAAACGGGAGGTGATCAATCCCACCCCGTAGATTTGCGCCACCACATAGGTGAATGAGCATAAAACCGTGGCCAATGCAGCAATGCGTCGGGGCCAAAATCCGCCGAATCGGACTGCGAAAAAATCAGGGATGGTGTAGAGCTCCAACGCCCGAAGATGAGGCGCCACCAACAGGGCCACCAAACAAAACCCCCCTGTCCAGCCCAGTACGTAGGCCAAGCCGCCCGGCTGTGTACCTGCACCCGAAAAACCCTGTAGGTACAAGCCACCCGCCAAGCTGATGAAAGAGGCTGCACTCATCCAGTCGGCCGCCGTGGCCATGCCGTTGTAAATGGCAGGCACGCGACGCCCCGCCACGTAATACTCCTCGGCATCCGAGGTGCGGTTGTAGATGCCAATCACGGCATACAGACCCACAGTGGCAAACAAAAAGATGCTTCCCACCCATTGCTTGGACAGCCCGATGTGCTCAGCCCAGGTCAAAGCCAGCAAAAACGCCAGCAGGTACGCCATGTAGATCGCAAAATTGCGGTGCAATCGGCGCTTGTACAGGGCGTAAGCCAAGAGATCAATCCCTGTCTCACCATCACTGTCTTGCCGGTTTTTAAGCCACGCAAAAAGGGCAATGATGGCAATGAACACCAGCACAGCGCCCTGCGCAGCAAACCAGAAACCAAAGGGCCAACCGGCCACTGCAAATTGCAAATCCCGGGCAAAGAAGACACCCCCGAAGGCCGTTGCAAACCACGCCACGAGGAGCAGGCCGCGCCAAGGCCTACGGCCCTGGACTAACACGCTGTCCCCGTGACTTGGTGTGGTGTCATTCGCGCAAACGCAATTTACATCGCAGCAATCTGACGCCAGGTTTCAGCCACAGAGTCCGGGTTGAGCGAGATGGAGGTAATGCCTTGCTCCACCAGCCAGCGCGCAAAGTCAGGGTGATCGCTGGGGCCCTGGCCGCAGATGCCCACGTATTTGCCCTGCTTGAGGCAGGCCTTGATGGACATGCTGATCATGGCTTGAACTGCGGGGTCGCGCTCGTCAAAATCAGCGGCCAACAATTCCAGGCCAGAATCGCGATCCAAGCCCAAGGTAAGTTGGGTCAGGTCGTTGGAGCCAATGGAGAAGCCGTCAAAGTATTCGAGGAATTGATCGGCCAAGATGGCGTTGCTGGGCACTTCGCACATCATGACGATCTTCAGACCATCGACTCCGCGCTTGAGCCCTTGAGCGGCCAGCAACTCGGTGACCTTTTTGGCTTGCCCGAGCGTGCGGACGAAGGGCACCATCAACTCCACATTGGTCAGGCCCATCTCGTTGCGCACACGAAGCATCGCCTCGCACTCCATGGCAAAAGCCTCGCCAAACTCTTTGCTGACGTAACGCGCTGCGCCACGGAAACCGAGCATGGGGTTCTCTTCTTCCGGCTCGTAGCGGCTGCCACCAATCAGTTTGCGGTACTCGTTGCTCTTGAAGTCGGACAGGCGAACGATGACCGGCTTGGGCCAAAAAGCTGCACCAATTGTGGCCACACCTTCGGCCACTTTGTCCACATAAAAAGCGCGGGGCGACGCGTGGCCCCGTGCCACAGACTCCACCGCTTTCTTCAAGTCAGCATCAATGTTCGGGTAGTCCAGAATAGCCTTGGGGTGCACGCCGATGTTGTTGTTGATGATGAACTCCAAGCGGGCCAAGCCCACGCCCGCATTGGGCAACTGGGCAAAGTCAAACGCGAGTTGCGGGTTGCCAATGTTCATCGTGATCTTCACCGGAATCTCGGGCATCTCGCCGCGCTGCACCTCGGTGACTTCGGTCTCCAGCAAGCCGTCGTAGATGAAGCCGGTATCACCCTCGGCACAACTGACGGTGACCAGCGTGCCGTCTTTGAGCGTTTCAGTCGCGTCGCCACAACCCACCACGGCGGGAATGCCCAACTCGCGTGCAATGATGGCGGCGTGGCAGGTACGCCCGCCCCGGTTAGTGACGATGGCGGAGGCGCGTTTCATAACCGGTTCCCAGTTCGGGTCGGTCATGTCGGTGACCAACACATCACCGGCTTGCACCTGGTCCATCTGGCTGATGCTGTGCACCAAGCGCACCCGGCCCGTGCCAATCTTCTGACCAATCGCGCGGCCCTCGGCCAGCTTGGCACTGTGGCCTTTGAGTTTGTAGCGCAGCTCAGCGCCCTTGTTTTGGCTTTTGACCGTCTCAGGACGGGCTTGCAGGATGTAGAGCAGACCGTCGGTGCCGTCTTTACCCCACTCGATGTCCATCGGGCGACCGTAATGCGCTTCAATGACCAGCGCGTAGTGGGCCAATTGCTCCACGTCGGCATCGGTCAGCGAGTAGCGATTGCGCTGCTCGGTCGGCACATCCACCGTCTTGACCAGCTTGCCTTTGTGCGCACCGGCTGCTGCTTTTTCTTCAGCGGACGTGAACACCATCTGAATCAGCTTGGAGCCCAGGTTGCGGCGAATGACCGCACGCTTGCCCAGCTTGAGAATAGGTTTGTGCACATAGAACTCATCCGGATTGACCGCACCCTGCACCACCGTCTCACCCAACCCGTAGCTGGAAGTGATGAACACCACGTCTTCAAAACCGGATTCGGTGTCGATGGTGAACATCACACCCGCTGCGCCCAAGTCAGAGCGCACCATGCGCTGCACGCCCGCCGACAAGGCCACGTCGGCATGGGCAAAGCCCTGGTGCACGCGGTAGCTGATGGCGCGGTCGTTGTACAAAGAGGCAAACACCTCTTTCATTTTGTGCAGCACTTCTTCGATGCCCACCACGTTCAAAAAAGTCTCTTGCTGGCCGGCAAACGAGGCGTCCGGCAGGTCTTCCGCTGTGGCCGATGAGCGCACCGCAAACGAGGCTTGTGGGTTGTTGGCACTGAAGGTAGCAAAGGCTTCGCGTATAGCCTTTTCCAGATCAGCCGGGAAAGGCTGAGCCTCGACCAAGGCGCGAATTTCAGCGCCCACCGTGGCCAGTGCCCGCACGTCTTCGGTATCGAGCGCGTCAAGCTTGGCATTGATGCGGGTATCTAGCCCCTCGTGCTTGAGGAACTCGCGAAAGGCATGGGCCGTGGTGGCAAAGCCCGTGGGCACGCGCACGCCTTGTGGCAGTTGCGAGATCATTTCGCCGAGGCTGGCGTTTTTACCGCCTACCACCTCGACATCGCTCATTCTCAGGTTTTCAAACGGGACGACCAAGGCGGTCGGACTGAAAAGTGCAGACATGGGAAAGCTCCAGAAGTTAAAAAGCGGTCTTCGCGGCAGTTCTTCTTGGGTCGAGAACTCGCGGTTGCCATGCGAACGGCACAACCCAATTGTTGTTCTGGTTCTGGTTCTGGTCGATCAGTGCGGTGCATGGCTGGATTCGGTGCGTTGGGCATTATTGTAAGCTCGGGTCGGGAAAACCCTGAATTCAAATTTTCACGAAATCCCGCTTAATCGTTCACCACAACACCCTCTCGACTTATGCCCAATCGCACCGTCTTCTTCATCTCTGATGGCACCGGCATCACGGCCGAAACCTTTGGCAACGCCATCCTGGCCCAGTTTGAGATGAAGGCGCGCCATGTGCGCTTGCCCTATACAGACACCGTGGACAAAGCCCACCAAGTGGTTCAGCAGGTCAATCAAACCGCAGTAGCCGAGGGCAAGAAGCCCATCGTGTTCATCACGCTGGTGAACGAAGAAGTCCTCAAAGTCATCGCAGATGGCTGTCAGGGCGTATTGCTTGACATGTTTGGCACCTTTGTGACCCCGATTGAGAAAGAACTCCAGGTCAAGTCTAATCACCGTATTGGTCGTTTCAGCGATGTGAGCAAGAGCCAGGCCTACCATGACCGCATCGAAGCCATCAACTTTTCACTGGCGCATGACGATGGCCAGTCCAACCGCGACTTAGCGGGTTCAGACGTGATTTTGGTCGGCGTCAGCCGCAGCGGCAAAACGCCGACCTCGCTCTACCTGGCCATGCAGTACGGCCTGAAGGCGTCCAACTACCCGCTCATCCCCGAAGACTTTGACCGCCGTCATTTACCCCCGGCCTTGGTGCCGCACATCAGCAAGATTTTTGGCTTGACGATCAACCCGGAACGCCTGAGCGAGATTCGCAACGAGCGCCGACCCAACTCCAAATATGCCTCGCTGGCGAACTGCCGCGAGGAGGTGGCCGAGGCGGAGGCCATGATGCGGCGATCCGGCATCCGCTGGCTCTCCACCACCACCAAGTCCATCGAAGAAATTGCCACCACCATCCTGCAAGAAATTCGCCCGGAGCGGCTGATTTATTGATGAGCGCTCAAAGGC